>JAPHSC010000183.1 GCA_026193125.1 Gammaproteobacteria bacterium | reverse complement strand
CGGCCCTGCGCTTCAATTTCCGGGGGGTAGGCAACAGTGATGGGGACTTCGATCAGGGTATAGGTGAAACCGAGGACGCACTTGCCGTCTTGGATTATGCAAGCCACAGGTTTCCCGGCCGCAGGCTGTGGCTGGCGGGCTTTTCTTTCGGTGCCAGGGTGGCGCTGAATGTAGCTGCCAGGCGGGCCCTTGAACTACTGATAACCGTGGCTCCACCGGTAGGCCGACTGGATATGGCTGGCATTCCCCAGCCATCCTGTCGCTGGATTATCGTACAGGGCGGCAGTGACGAACTGGTTGACCCCGATGCGGTGGTAGCCTGGGTTGACTCCCTGGAGCCAGGGCCCGAGTTGATGATGTTCGAGGAAGCGGATCATTTTTTCCATGGTCAACTGGTAGTTTTGCGAGAGAGCTTGATTGCGAGTCTGGCTCCCGAACTGGAGGCAAATGCGTGATCAAGTCATTAAACAGTTTTCTTAGCCAGATGTTTGCGCAAAAATCCGCTGCACCCGAGGAGCGGAAACAGGGTCTGAACCTGGTTGCGGCGGCCTTGATGATAGAAGTTGCGCGCGCCGATTTCCGTGAGGATGTGGTGGAGAATGAGCGTATCTTTGAACTGCTAAAGCAAGCTTTTTCCCTCTCGCCAGAGGAAACGGAAATGCTCATGGAGCAGGCTGGTGAAGAGGTTGACGAGTCGGTATCGCTGTATGAGTTCACCCGCTTGATCAATGACCGGCTAGACCAGCAGGAAAAGCGCCTGGTGATTAGATTGATGTGGCAGGTAGCCTTTGCGGACTCTGACTTGCACCGCTACGAGGAGCACGTGATTCGCAAGGTGGCCGAACTGATATATCTGCCCACAGCAGAGTTGTTGAGACTGCGTCACGAGGTCGAAGAGCAGTCTCGCGCCAGCCAGTAAGTCTGTTTCGGGCATAAAAAAAGGCCCCGAACGGGGCCTTTTTCGCTGTCTGCAGGCTGAATATGCCTGTCAGACCATATCTTTCAGACCCTTAAGCGGCTGAACTTTTACTACCTTGCGTGCGGGCTTGGCCTTGAAGGTGGTCGCTTCGCCGGTGAAGGGATTAATACCCTTGCGAGCCTTGGTGGCGGGCTTCTTGACTACCTTGACTTTCATCAGGCCGGGCACGGTGAAAACACCGGGGCCACGCTTGCCTACATTCTTCTTGATCAATCCATTCAGTGATTCAAACACCGCGCCAACGTCCTTGCGGGTGAGTCCGGTGGACTCCGCAATATGGGCGAAAATTTCTGATTTGGTCGGTGGTTTCGCCGCGGCAGCGGTCTTCTGTGAAGCAGCCATTAGTTTCTCCTGTCTTGAAAATTCGGCCTGATAATTTGGGCAAAAACCAGTGTATTACGGGCGAAACATAGCATATCGCGGACAGTTGTATAACAAAATTCTGGGTGTTCTGGCGAAAAAAAAACAAAAGACTCTAAAACCTTGCCCGGGAATTTGCCGGGAAGCAGTTCTAGTGGTCAAAAAACTGCTTTTGATAGCGCACAGTCAGAGGCTGTCGTTCGCCCTCCGGAGTGGCGGAGATGGTGATTTGCAGCGTCTCGGCATTGGCCACATTCACTTCGCCAATATAATAAATCGCCTCTCCTTCGGTAATTTGGCGCATGTCCACCGGCTTCAGCTGCCCGGTGAGATTGACTACTTGCGCGACCACTGCGCCGGCCACCGGGGTTCCAGTGGCGCCCTCGTTCTTGCGCAAAATACTGACATTGATCATGGCCCGGTTTGGACTGCGGGTGATTCCGTAAGCCTTGGCGATTTCGGGCGAGATATGGTCGGTGCCCAAGGCGTTGTAGTGCAGGGTATAAGACCCAAAATCCTTGTAATACAGCTCTTCCGATACCATGGCGGGAGCGCCAGAGCGCTGTGCGTCACCAGCGTCCGGCGATGGGCTGCAGCCAAACAAGGCTGCCGCAAGGGATAGCCCAGCGAATGATCGGATCCAGCTTGGTCGCGGCATCAGTCTTCTCCCTTGATCACGTGAACTGAAGTTGTTGCTCACTGGTGCCTGGTCTGGCGGCCAAATTGGTCTGGTTAGGATGGCAGCGGCCAGGCCATTTCGGAAAGCCAACACAATTTCTACTATAGACCACTAGAGATTAACAAGCGCGATGAGCTCTGGTGGCAACTCTGGAGCGGGGCGGATGAGAACGGTTTTTTCCCTTCCCCGCTCGCCTCGAATAATGCAGATACTGGACTTGGCAACGCCAAACAGGTCCGCAAGGTATCGTATAAGGGCCGCATTTGCCTTGCCGTCAACGGGTACCGCAGTGAGTTTGAGCTTCAGTCGGTCGCCGCTTATGCCCACCACCTGATCGCGGGAGGCACGGGGAATGACGCGAATCTGCAGCTGCAAACACTCTGCTTCGCGTTGCAGCCAGTTCATTATCAACGCAGGGCGATCATGATGGCCTGTAGCGCCAGTAACACCACCAGCACGGAAAAATCCAGACCGCCTATCGGGGGCAGCAGTCGCCTGACCGGGCCGAGCAGGGGATTACACAAGCGTGCAAGCACGCCTGCCAGGGGATTTTGATGCTGGGGCCCGAACCAGCTCATCAATGCATATACCAGGAGAGCAAAAAAGTAGAACTGGACCAGCAGGCGCAACAGGCTAAGCAAGGCGAAATACAGCAGCGTGACTGCTCCAGGGAAAGGATATCCATAAAGTGCGCTCTGCAGACCTGAGAGAGTCAGGGTGGTTGCGATTTGCAGAACGATTATTACCACCAGGGTAGGTAAATCCAGGCGACCCCAGGAGGGAACCACTCGCCGCGCCGGAATAACCAGGGGATTGGTAATACGCAGAATGGCCTGCGAAATCGGGTTATAGAAATCCGCTCGCACGGTTTGCAGAAGCAAACGCAGCACGAAGGTCAGAACGAACAGTTCCAGCAAGGTACTAATCAGAAAATATATTGCGTCTTTCACGGGGCCCTCTTGGCAAAAAGAATTCTACCTGCTTTCCTGTGAGGTCAACCTATTCCCGGCCGAATTCCAGGGCAATTTCACTACCTCTTTCACGCGCGCCGTTCAGGGCCCGGTCCACAATATCCCTGAGGCCGGCCTGTTCGAATATGGCCAGGGCCGCGGCGGTAGTCCCACCGGGAGAGGTGACGTTTTTGCGCAGCTGGGCAAGGTCCTGGCCGCTCTCCAGGGCCATACGTGCGGCGCCCACTCCGGTATGCAAGGTCAGCGCCCATGCCACTTCCATGGGCAGGCCCATGCGTCTGGCACATTGCTCAATTGCCTCCATGAACAGGAAAAAATAGGCCGGCCCCGACCCCGACACTGCGGTGACGGCATCCATAAGTTCCTCACGCTCCAGCCATATGACGGTGCCAACCGCTTCCAGGATCTGCTGAGCCAGTCCCCGTTGTTCATTACTGGTCAAGGCGTTGGCATGCAGGGCAGTAATACCCTGCCGCACCAGGCAGGGGCTATTTGGCATAGCCCGTACAACCGCGACATTGCCTCCCATCCAGGTCTGAATGCTGCTGGCCTGGATGCCTGCCACAACGCTGACAATTACCGGTTTGTTTGCCTGCGTGGCTGCCGCCAGGTCGCGCGCCACCCCTGCAAGTACCTGGGGCTTGACCGCCAGCACCAGGACGTCCACCTTACTGGCCAGTTCCGAGTTGTCAGACATGACGCGGACGCCGAAGCGGCTGGCCACCAATTCCCTTTGGGTCTGGTCCGGGTCCGCCACCATGATGTTCGCGGCGGACACCTTGTTGGCGACCAGTCCACCGATCATGGCCTGGGCCATGTTCCCGCCGCCTACGAATCCAATGTTCTTGCCCATGACGTTCCTGTTCCCTCTAGGTGGCCTGGCGCTGGCCGAATACTGCGGTGCCGATGCGCAGCATGGTGGCGCCCTCCGCTACCGCTGCCTCCAGATCTCCGCTCATACCCATGGACAGTGTGTCAATCTGGAAGCCATGTTGCAGCAATAACTGCCTGAGTTGTCCAAGAATACGGAAATATCCCCGCTGAGTGTCAATGTCGTCGCTTTCGGGTGGCATGCACATCAGGCCGCGCAGAACCAATCGGGGTAATGCACTGATCTGCCTGGCCAGTTCGACCACCTCGGCCGGCTCCACCCCGGCCTTGTTATCCCGATCTCCAACATTGACTTGTATGCACAGGTTCAGGGGCGGCAAATCGGCGGGTCGCTGCTGGCTCAAGCGCTGGGCAATCTTGAACCGGTCTACCGTATGCACCCACTGGAAATGTTCCGCGATTGGGCGGGTCTTGTTGCTTTGAATACGGCCAATAAAATGCCAGGTAAGCGGCAACTGAGCCAATTCCACTTGTTTTGGCAGGGCCTCTTGCAGGAAATTCTCGGCAAAATCGCGTTGCCCCGCCTGCCATGCCTCACGCACCGCCTGGGCCGAATTCTTCTTGCTTACGGCCACCAGAGTGAGTTCGGCCGGGTCCCGACCGCAGGCGTTGGCCGCGGTGGCCATCCTTTTCCGGACTGACTGGAGGTTATTCGTGATGTTCGTCACTTTTCGTCCTACCCCGGTTCGTTATACTCTGGCGACATTAAAGAAGTTATGTCAACTTGTGCTGGTAACAATAGCCGACGGAACGGCTAACAATTAAGGATTGGCAATGGCCGTAGATATCACCCAGTTGCTCTCATTTGCTGTAAAGAACAATGCCTCGGACTTGCATCTGTCTGCCGGGGTTCCACCAATGATCCGCGTGGACGGCGACGTCAAGAGGATAAATATGCCGGCGTTGTCGCACAAGGAAGTGCACGGCATGGTGTATGACATCATGAACGACAAGCAGCGCAAGGACTACGAGGAATTTCTGGAAACGGACTTTTCCTTTGAAATACCGAAACTTGCACGCTTCCGCGTCAATGCTTTCAATCAAAATCGCGGTGCGGCCGCGGTGTTCAGAAACATCCCCACGGAAATCCTTAGCCTGGATGACCTGGGGGCGCCACAGATTTTCAAGGATATTTCCATGCAACCGCGTGGCATCGTCCTGGTAACCGGGCCCACCGGCTCGGGAAAATCAACCACCCTGGCGGCCATGGTTAACTACATAAACCAGACCAAGCCCGACCACATCATCACTATCGAAGATCCCATTGAATTCGTGCACGAGAGCGCCAAGTGCTTGATTAACCAGAGAGAAGTGCATAAAGACACGCTGGGTTTCACCGAGGCCTTGCGCTCGGCGCTGCGTGAGGATCCGGATGTGGTGCTGGTGGGTGAAATGCGAGACCTGGAGACCATACGGCTTGCGCTTACGGCAGCCGAGACCGGGCACCTGGTATTCGGAACCCTGCATACGAGTTCTGCGGCCAAGACCATCGATCGCATCGTGGACGTGTTTCCCGCCGCGGAAAAAGACATGGTCCGTGCCATGTTGTCTGAATCGCTGCGGGCAGTTATTTCCCAGACTTTGCTGAAGAAAGTGGGCGGGGGTCGGGTGGCTGCGCATGAGATCATGATCGGCACTCCCGCTATCCGCAACTTGATTCGAGAGGGCAAGATTGCGCAGATGTATTCGGCCATTCAGACCGGGCAGTCGACCGGAATGCAAACCCTGGATCAGTGCCTGCAAGAGTTGTTGCGTAAAGGACTGATTGGTCGAGACGAAGCCCGATTCCGGGCCAGTAACAAGGAGTCTTTCTGAGTTAACGCGCATGCGTCGTCGCTAGCTCAGGAATTCGGGAGAACCAAATGCAAAAAGACCAAGCAATTCGCCTGATGCGGGATCTGTTGACGCGGATGGTGGAAAAGAACGGGTCAGATCTGTTTATTACCACTGACTTTCCGCCCGCCATCAAGGTCGACGGGAAAATTCTACCGGTATCCGAAAAGCCGCTGACGGCGGAGCAAAGCGCTCTGATCGTGCGGTCTATCATGAATGACAACCAGCGCAAGGAATTCGATGCCACCAAGGAATGCAATTTCGCCATCGCTCCGGGTGGAATAGGGCGTTTCCGTGTAAGCGCTTTTGTCCAGCAGGGATCGATCGGGGCCGTGCTGCGTACCATCAACACGACAATTCCGACACTGGAATCGTTGGGTCTGCCGGAAGTATTGAAAGATGTGGCCATGATAAAGCGTGGCTTGGTCATCCTGGTGGGCGGTACCGGCACCGGTAAATCCACCACCCTGGCAGCCATGGTAGATCACCGCAACAAGAATTCCCGGGGTCACATCGTTACCATAGAAGATCCGATCGAATATGTGCATCAACACCAGGGCTGTGTGGTCACCCAGCGTGAGGTTGGCGTGGACACCGACAGTTGGGCGAATGCGCTCAAAAATACCCTGCGTCAGGCCCCCGACGTGATCCTGATCGGTGAGATTCGCGATCGGGAGACCATGGAATACGGCATCCAGTTTGCCGAGACAGGGCATCTTTGTATGGCCACCCTGCATGCCAACAGCGCCAACCAGGCCCTGGACCGGATTATTAACTTCTTCCCGGAAGAGAAGCGCGACCAGTTGCTAATGGATATGTCACTGAATATCAGGGCATTGATATCGCAGCGCCTGCTGCCCAGGGAATCCGGATCGGGTCGTGTGGCGGCGATGGAAATCATGTTGCACTCCCCGCTGATTGCAGACTTGATCTTCAAGGGCGACGTAGCACGTATCAAGGAAATAATGGCCAAGTCCACCCGCCTGGGTATGAATACTTTCGACCAGGCACTGTATGACTTGTTTGAGCAAGGCGCTATCAGTTACGAGGACGCATTGCGTAACGCCGATTCCAAGAACGAACTTCGCCTGCGTATCAAGCTCGAAAGCAAACGGAGCTTTGCCGCTGCCGGAGAAGGCGGAGACAGCCTGCACGTGGTTGAGCAAGACAATGGCAATGACTTGCAGCGCTAACGGAGCCGTTGAATGAACATCAGGAAGTTGTTCGAGTTGATGGTGGAAAAACAGGCTTCCGACCTGTTCTTTACCACTTACGCCTCGATCAAGATCAAGATCGAAGGTCAGATTATGTCGGTGAACAAGACCAAGCTCACACCCGAGTCGGTCAAGGAAGCTGCCTATAGTCTGATGAATGTTGAGCAACAGAAGGTGTTTACCAGGGAACTGGAAATTGACTTTGCCATTTCCGAGCCAGGTCTGGGCAGATTTCGCGTAAATGTCTTCCACCAGCGTGGCAACCTGGCCATGGTGGTGCGCTATATCACCATGGATATGCCGGTGTTGGAAGAGTTGGGGATGCCGCCCAAGCTGGCGGAGTTATCCCTGCTAAAACGTGGCCTGATCCTGATGGCCGGGGCTACCGGTCACGGCAAGTCGACCACCCTGGCCGCGATGATCAACAACTGTAATGAGACCAAGGCTGCGCACATTCTCACCATTGAAGACCCCATCGAATTCCTGCATCCGAACAAGAAATCCATAGTCAACCAGCGCGAAGTGGGTCTGGATACGGTTAGTTATGCGCGCGCCCTCAAGAGTGCAGTGCGCGCCGCCCCGGATGTGATTCAGATTGGTGAGATTCGTGATCGTGAGACCATGGAGGCTGCGATTACCCTGGCCGGTACCGGTCACCTGTGTATGGCCACCTTGCACGCGAATAATTCAGCCGAAGCGCTGGACCGCATCATCAATATGTTCCCCACCGGGCAACACAAGCAAATTTTCCTGGACCTCTCGCAGTACCTGAAGGCGATCATTTCCCAGCGCCTGGTGAATGCGGTGAGCGGACGCAGGGCAGCGGCGGTGGAGATAATGCTGAATACGCCTCATATTTCGGAGCTCATCCTTAAAGGCGATATAAGCGCAGTGAAGGAAGCCCTGGTCAGTAGCACCGAGTCGGGCATGCAAAGCTTTGATGTGTCCCTGCTGGAATTGTATCGGGTCGGGCAGATTACGCTGGAAGACGCCCTGGCGAATGCGGATTCAAGGGCGAACCTGGAAGCTCGTATCAACTTTGGTTAGGGCGTCGGGTCAGGCGGCAGGCGGGAAAACATCCCGGGCCTCGAATACGGGGCCGTCTACACACACTCGTTTCATCATCACGCCTTCGGCGGTGTTGACCGGCACGGTGCAGCCTGCGCATCCGCCTACCGCACAGGCCATGAATTCTTCCAGGGAAACCTGGCAGGGCAGTGCATAGTCCCTGGCAACCTGGGCCACCGCCCGTAGCATGGGGGTTGGGCCGCAAGCCATGATGTCTACCTGGTCACGTTCCTCATCGGAGAGCCCGTCCAGCCATTGACGCGCAAGATCCGTAACGTATCCCTTGTGACAACCGGGCAACCCCGACCAGCTGGCCAGCCGACTCGGTATCTGTTGGTCCTCCAGGATGGCCAGGCCGTGAGTGGCCTGTGCACTCAAACCCGGCAGTGACAAGCGGGAAGCCTGCACCGGGAAGGGAAAAGGCAGTTCGGAGCCCATGATGACAAAAGGTTGCCAGTCGCCGCCCTGCTTATGCAGGCTTTCGGCAACAAAAAGCATAGGCGGAATGCCTACTCCGCCACCAATCAATAGTGGCCTGGGGCGACCGGGATTCAGCACGAAAGGATTGCCTATGGGACCCAGAATGCTAAGCAAGTCGCCGGGCCGCCGACTGGACAGGTGCCCCAGACCTTCGCCCACAATCTTGTAGAGGAATTCAATCCAGCCATCCTCGGGGTCCGTACGCATGATAGATAAGGGGCGACGCATGGGAACCGCGGGGTCACAGGTCACATGGGCAAAACTTCCGGGTAAGGCGGTCCGTGCGCATTTGGGGGCATGTACGCGCAGGATAAACTGGCGGCCGGGATGCTCAACTTGCTGCAGAACCCGGGCATCTTCCAGGAAAATTGTGCCTCTATGGCTCTTGTTGGTCATTACTGCCCCGGTGTTCTGGTCAATTTCCGTGCAAGGTTTCCAGTACCGTCATCATTACCGCCATGCGCGTAGCCACCCCGTTCGTGACTTGTTCGCGAATGACCGATTGGGGCCCGTCGGCCACCTCTGAGGCAATTTCGGTGCCCCGGTTCATGGGACCCGGATGCATGACAATGGCGTCTGGTTTTGCCAGAGCCAGGCGTTCCGGCGTCAATCCATATTGCTGGAAATAACTCTCACTGTCCGGAATGGAAGCCGAGTTCATGCGTTCCTTTTGAATACGCAAGGTCATGATCACATCCGCCCCCGCGATGCCCGTCTCCAGCCGAGTGTGTCGCTCGGCACCAAGAAATTCGCCGGTGCCGGGCATGAGTGATTCCGGCGCTATCAGACGTAACTGGCCTACCCCCAGGGTCTTCAGGGCATGGGCCGCCGAGTGGGCTACGCGCGAGTGCAGAATGTCACCGACAATACTCACCGACAGCTGAGAGAAGTCCCGCTTGTGCCTGCGCATTGTCAGCATGTCCAACAGGCCCTGGGTGGGATGGTTACGGTCGGCCTCGCCTGCGCTCAGTACGCTCACCCAGGGCTCAACGTTGCGCATTATGAAATCGGGCAGACCGGGCTCGGAGTCACGCAGCACGAAAACGTCGCAGGCCATCGCCTCCAGCGTATAGATGGTATCCAGGATGCTTTCTCCCTTGGTCCGGGAGGAGGTGCGCACATCCAGGTTCAACACGTGGAGACCCAGGCGTTTGGCTGCCAGTTCGAACGACGACCTGGTGCGGGTACTGGGCTCGAAAAACAGGTTGGCCACGCTGCGGCCGGCGAAGGGGGAACCGTTGGGGGGGCAGTCCCCGGGGGTGGTCAGATAGCCCTCAGCCCTGTCAATTAGGCGCTCCAGGAGAGGCTTGTCCAGACCTTCCAGGGTGATGAGATGCCGTAGCTTGCCTGATGAATCCAGTTGCATGGTCATGATGTTTCTTCTAGTCGGGGTTGTGTCAGATACGAGATCAGAATTTCCCTAGCTGCCCAGGCATCAATATCTTCCTTCTGCAGCCTGCGTCGCCGTGTGCCATCCCGGCGTTGGGATATTAGCAGATTGGTGGCTGCTAGCGAGCTGTGATGTTCATCGATTTCCGCGACGGGCAGGCCGTAGCGGCCATGCAGACGTCTTCCGAAACGTTTGGCCCTCAGCGCCATTTCCGAGTCGGAGCCATCGGCATTGTATGGGATGCCGATCACCAGCTGCGCAGGATCCCATTCCCTGATTGTCCTTTCGATGGCGTCCCAATCGGTGCCGATTTTGCAGACAATCGTGCCCTGTGGTTCGGCAGTTCCGGTAATGGTATTACCTACGGCGACACCGATGCGCCGTTCGCCGAAGTCGAAAGCGAGCACCCGTCCGGGAGTTCCCTTGCCGCGTGGAATGTTTACACTAGCCATGAATCAAGCGTGCCCGGCGCCGGGGCCCAACGCACCCAGATTGATGCCGAGAAGTTCGGCCGCCGCCTGGTAGCGCTGTTCCCAGGTCGTGTCGAATATGATATTTGGTGCCGCAGGTACATTGAGCCATGCGTTGGCCGCTATTTCCTGTTCCAACTGGCCGGCTGACCAACCCGCATATCCCAGCGCCAGAAGATATTTCTCTGGACCCGTGCCCCTGGCCAGGGCCTCAAGAATGTCCCGGGAGGTGGTTATTCGAATCTTGTCTGACACGGGCAGCGAGGAATCCCATGCCACATCGCCGTCGTGCAGTACAAAACCTCGATCGGGTTGTACCGGGCCGCCGCTGAAAATAAGTTTTTCGCGCAAGCCCGAGTCAATGTCGCCCAGCCCCAGTTGATCGAGTACCTCACCCAGGCTCAATTCGGCAGGGCGGTTGATCACGATCCCAAGAGCGCCTTCCTGGTTATGCTCGCAGATAAGCGTCACCGTTTGGGCAAAGTTGGGGTCCGCCAGTTCGGGCATGGCAATCAAAAACTGGTTATTTAGGTAGGTGCTGGTGGTCATGGCCTGTGCGGAAGTTTACCGCAAAACCGGGTTGGTCGTCGCGGCCGGCCCAATCCTGAATGGTCTACGGCGGTGGCTGTCGGTCCGTGACCTGCAGCGAGCCTGTCTCAATCTTGCCGTCCAGAAATTGCCACTCATAGACAAATCTCAGGACATCGTAATGGGCGCGGAATTCCTGGGGAAACGGGTCAAAGGGCGCAGCGAGGCGGAGTATACGCATGGCGGCCAGGTCCAGTTCCTTGTGGCCCGACGATCTCAGGATAATAATTTCTTCCAGCGAGCCATCGGCCCTCAGGGCTACCTCCAGGGTGGGGTTGCCGCTAAGGACCGTGGTCCTGGCGGCAGTGGGGAAATTCAGGGTCCCCATACGTTCGATTTTCTGCTTCCACCTTGCCAGGTATTCCGCAACATCAGACTGGCTGGTGTTTACCGCAACGAACATTTCGCGCTTGGTCTCGCCGGTAATTTGCGGGTTCGTTGCGCGCTCCAGTTCCGCCAGGGCCTGGCTGTCACTGCGTGTCATTTGCATAGCCACCCGCTGCTGATCGGCAGGCTCCAGGTTTTCGGCCGGATCGACCTGAACGCTGGGGTCCTGCCTGGCCCTGGCAGCCAGGATCGGTTCTAGCGAGGGGGCTTGTTCTGCCTCGGTGTCCTGCAAGTCGTTACCGTCCGCGTTGCCCTCTGCTGCAAATGGCTGAAGCTGACCGGAAGTGGGGTGCACCTTGTCCTCAGTCGTGCCACTGCCGAGTTGGCTTGTCTGGGCTACATATTCAGCCCGGTCCGAATTTTCCTGATTTTCGTCCGGGTCTATCAACATGACCACTTCCAGGGTTGGAATACCCTCGCCGCTATCTTTCTCGGGAGCAAAGGTCACACCCAGCACCAGCAGCCCATGGAACAGGGCTACCGCAAAGAGTGTTGAGTGCAGGCGGTGTCCCGCAATCATGCTGCTGGCTGGCTTCTGCAAGGCTATTTCGCTATGTCCCCTGGGTCTGGATTCAAAGTATACAGGTCTGACATGGCCGTTCTCAGGCCTGCCTCAACCCCGCCTGTATCGCATCACACAGGTTGGCCGCGATATTGGTGCCAAAAAGTCGGTCCAGCTCGCGAATCCCGGTGGGGCTGGTCACGTTGATTTCGGTCAGGTAGTCACCAATCACGTCCAGACCGACAAACAGCAAGCCTTTTTTTCGCAGAGTCGGGCCAACCTGCTGGCAAATCCAGCGGTCGCGCTGGCTGAGGTCCAAACCCTTGGTGGTTCCACCTACGGCCATATTTCCGCGCGCGTCACCGGGCGGGGGAATTCGCGCCAGGGCATAGGGAATAGGCTCGCCATTCACCAGGAGGATGCGCTTGTCGCCGCTGGTGGTGATCTCAGGGATATACGCCTGGACCTGGATGGTTCGGGTTTCGAGTTGGGTGATGGTCTCTATAATAACGTTGGTGTTCAGATCGCCCTGGGTGACAAGAAAGATCGATTGTCCGCCCATGGCGTCGAGTGGTTTAAGCACGATTTTCTTGTGCTCGTCGAGGAATGCCTTGATGTCCCTGCGCGAGCGGGTAATCAGGTTGGCCGGGCAGCACTGGGGGAACCACGAGGTAAACGCCTTTTCGTTCACGTCGCGCAGGGAGCGGGGGTCATTGACGATAAGCGCGCCTTCAATCTGTGCCCGCTCCAGGATGTAGGTAGTGAATACATACTCCATGTCAAACGGGGGGTCCTTACGCATCAGGATGGTATCCAGAGATCTCAGCGGCGCGTCCATCTCGTCACCTAACCGGTACCACTGGTCCTTGTCATCCTGGACCTCCAGCCTGCGCATGTAGCCCATGGCCTCGCCATCGCGAATTCGCAGGCCGGTTTGCTCCATGTACCAGATTTCCCATCCCCGACCCTGTGCTTCCAGCAACATTGCCAGGGTGCTGTCTTTGGCCGGCTTGATCTTTTGTATGGGATCCATCACGACCCCCAGGCGAATTGACTTCTCGTTCATGGATATTCCTTGCGCGGGGTTGCGGTGGCCCCTGGTTTGCTCCGCCAGGCACGTGCATCGGTGCAAGTTTAGGCCTTGCGTCCGCGCCTTGCACCTGCCAAGTTGGCAATGTGCCGATTGATCATGCAACTGTCGTGAAATTCCGACATATGCTCAAATGGAAGCGCTTGCCCCGATGTGTTAAAAGTCGATAATCAATGCGTGCATCCATTATGATGCCATGCAGTTGAGTGTTGTTCCTCGTTCGGAAACGCCATGCGCTTCGCAGGCGGGAAGTGAGGGGACGTAATCCGGAGGGTTTTTCAGGTGGCTAACGGTAACGGAAAGAGTCTTCAAGGGCTGAAGATTTTGGTCATTGATGACTCGAAAACCATCAGGCGTACTGCCGAAACCTTGCTCACGAAGGAAGGTTGCGAGGTATTTACCGCAGTGGATGGCTTCGATGCCTTATCGAAAATTGCTGACCATCAGCCGGATATCGTTTTTGTAGACATTATGATGCCTCGTCTGGATGGCTATCAAACCTGCTCACTGATTAAACACAACAAGGTCTTCCAGGATACCCCGGTAATTATGTTGTCCAGCAAGGACGGGCTTTTTGATCGGGCCAGGGGTCGTATTGTCGGTTCCGAGCAATACCTTACCAAGCCATTTACCAAGGATGAGTTGCTGGAGGCAATTGAAAGACATGTGCGCCAGTAACCAGTCTTCCAGGAGTGAATGATGGCATTAATCCTGATAGTTGATGATTCACCCACCGAAGTGCACGTGATGACCAATGCACTGGAGCACGGTGGCTTCGACGTTGCCGTGGCCATGGATGGTGAGCAGGCAATAGAAATGGCCAAGGAACTGAAGCCCGGGCTGATATTTATGGACGTCGTCATGCCCGGCATGAACGGCTTCCAGGCCACTCGCATTCTCTCGCGAGACCCTGTCACCTGCGACATCCCGGTGGTCATGGTGACTACAAAAGGGCAGGAAACAGACAAGATCTGGGGTATGCGCCAGGGTGCCGCGGACTACCTGGTGAAGCCGGTCAAGGCCGACGATCTCGTGGCCAAGGCAACCTCCATGTTGTCGGTGTAACCATATGACGGTGTCTCTCGAGCAACTGCGTAGCCTGGCAGGCAAGCCATTTGATCTGCTGTTAGAGATGGATCGTCTTACACGAGCCGGTATCGCTGAGCAAACCGAGGAACAGGTCGAGCAGGAATGGGTGGGCATAGGTTTTCGCCTAAGTGGCGAACGTTTCCTTGTCGACAGGCGCCAGGTCAGGGAGGTCATGACCTATCCGCCCAATATTACCCGGGTGCCAGGGAGTAAAGGCTGGGTCGCCGGGCTGGCCAGCGTGCGCGGCCAACTTGTCCCGGTGTACGACCTTAAGGCTTTTCTCGGAGGCGGGGTGAGTGTCCCTGACCGCGCCACCCGAATCCTGGTTGCCAATAGCCGGGATGTACCCGCCGGCTTGATCGTGGATGAGGTGCTGGGTTTCCGGCGCTTTTCAGCCAAGGAATTCGCCGCGGAGTGGGCGCCGACGATATTGCGCTGCGACCGATACATGGCCGGCGCCTACCGCAGGTCCGGCGAGGTTTGGCCAGTAATGGATTTGAGCGCCCTGCTGGAACACTCGCAGTTTCAGAATGTTGCGGCCTAGTGTGCGCCATCCTGGGGGCGCCAGAAGAACAGGAATGGAGTGATGATGACCGATAGACCCGAGGGAAGGCCCAAGCTGGCGATTCTGGGCGGCACCGTACTGGTGAGCCTGGTGCTGGCGGGTGCAGCGGTACTGGCAAGTGGATATACGGGCGAGCTGCGCAAAGCCCAGGCTCGAGTGCTGAGCGAGATGCAGTCAAGTATTGGCACCCTGTCGGCGAGTCAAGTTTCCGGTTCCGGGCTGGCAGAGGCGCAGGAGCGATTGACGCGCGCCTTCCGTGAGTTGACGAACACGCGGGGTACGCCGCCATTGAGCCCCGCGCCGGTCTTGCGACTGGCTGATGACAAGACCCTTATGGTCAGGATTCAGGCGGCGGTAGGTCGACAGGTTGAGCTTGCGCAAGCGATCAAGGATTCTGCATACGATGTGGCCGGGCAGCAGCAGGCCGAGCTGGACAGTGCTGGCGAAGAGTTGAATACCGCCCTGGCACAATTATCGTCCAGGGTTGGGGCGGCTGCGCAGGCAGTTTCAGGACCGACTGAATGGTGGTTTGGCATGTGGGTGCCACTGGGGTTGTTGGGGTTGGCCCTCGTGGCGGCCCTGGCAGCGGTGCTGGTATATCGTGCGGATGACAGCGCCCGAGCTGCCTCGGCAAGCCTTGCGGAGCAGAATGCCCGCAACCAGGACGCGATTCTTCGCTTGCTGGACGATCTGAGTAACCTGGCCGACGGTGATTTGACCGTGCAGGCGACGGTGACCGAGGACATTACCGGTGCTATCGCCGATTCCATCAATTTTGCTATCGAGGCCCTGCGAGAGTTGGTCGTCACGATTAACGATTCGGCCATCATGCTTGATGGCTCGACCAAGCAGACCGAAGCCACCGCGACCCACCTGGCCCAGGCCAGCGAACAGCAGTCCCACCAGATTTCCGCGGCTACGGAGTCTATCGCACAGATGGTCTCATCCATTGAGCAGGTTGCAGGTAATGCCGAGCGGTCGGCAGATGTGGCCCGCCATTCGGTGGACGTGGCACACAAGGGGGGTGACGCGGTACGCAGAACCATCGACGGCATGAATGCGATCCGTGAAACAATCCAGGAAACCTCCAAGCGAATCAAACGCCTGGGTGAGAGCTCGCAGGAAATCGGAAATATAGTCGAACTGATTAATGACATTGCCGAGCAAACAAATATTCTCGCCCTGAACGCGTCTATCCAGGCTTCCATGGCGGGTGAGGCCGGGCGCGGCTTCGCGGTGGTTGCCGATGAGGTTCAGCGTCTGGCGGAGCGTTCGGCCAATGCCACCAAGCAAATTGAAGTCTTGGTTCGCACCATCCAGGCCGACACCAATGAAGCAGTAGTATCCATGGAGCGCAGCACCACCGACGTGGTGGGCGGTGCCCTGCTGGCTGAGAACGCGGGTGCCGCACTGGAGGAGATCGAGCAGGTTTCCAATCAGATTGCCACCTTGGTGCAGGATATCTCGGGCACGGCGAGGCAGCTGAAAGGCGCCTCGGGCGACATCGCCAGGAACATGAGCGTACTGCAGGAAATCAGCTCTCAGGCAGCTGAAAGCACAAGCGCGACATCCAGTTCTATTAGCAACCTGTCTACGCTGGCAACGCAGCTGAGAACTTCGGTAGCAGGCTTCAGGCTGCCCGAGTCGACTAGCAAGTCGGGTATTTTTTCCAGGCCTTCCTTCTCGCACAAGGAAGACAAAGATGCCGGCGGACCTGACAAGTCCGGCACACCGTCCTGACGGACCGGGTAGGTATGAGCGGAGCCGATCCAATTTCACTGCAATGGGTAAGCAAGGACCTGGCTGAAACCATCCAGGAAGCCCGCAACCTGTTGGAAGAGTATGTAGAGCGCGGCCAGAACCGGCGCTCGCTGGAGCAGTGCGCCGAACGCTTGCACGTGGTGTACGGCGTTTTGCGCATGGTGGAAATCTATGGGGCAGCCTTGCTGGTAGAGGAGATGGAGAAGGTCGTCGCTTATCAGCTCAAAGGCGGCGAGAGTCTGAGCAATCAGGAAGATGCCCAGGATGCCTTGACCCGCGCAGTGGTGCAGCTGCCACCCTACCTCGAAAGCGTGGTGGCCGGAGGCCGGGATATTGCCCTGGTGCTGCTACCCCTGCTGAACGATTTACGTTCAGTGCGTGGCCATCCCTTGCTCAGCGAAGGCACCCTGTTATTGCTGAACATGGGTGGTGAGAAGCTGCGTGAAAGACCGCAACTACCCGGTAACAAGAAAGCCAGTGACCTCGATGCGGTACAGGTGACCCGTTTGCTTCGTCCGCGCTATCAACTCGGTCTACTGGGGTGGATAAAAGGTCAGGCGGTTGACACCAATCTCAGAGTGATGGCCGAGGTGGCCGGTAGGCTGGAGAAGGCAGCCAGCTCGGATATCTACCGACGTCTGTGGTGGGTGGAAGGAGGCGTTCTGGAGGCCCTGTGCGACGGCGGATTGGAGACGGGGGTCGCCTTGAAGCGTCTGCTGGGTCAGGCGGATCGTGCCATGAAAGTCGTCATGGACAAGGGCGAAAAAGGCCTCAATTCGCAAGAGATGGACGAGCTGGTAAACAACCTGTTGTATTACGTCGCCAGGGCCAGCAGCAATGGACCGCAAATCAGCGCGATTAAGCAGGGATACAGCCTGGAGAACCTGTTACCGGCTGACGGCGTGGTGGAGAAGGCAAGAGACAGCTTGTCAGGTCCCAGCGTCAAGCTCATGAAGACAGTGGCCGCCGCGATCAGGGAGGATTTATCCAAGGTAAAGGATGTCCTGGATATTTATGTACGCACCGGTATGGGCGAGGTCGAAGAGCTGCGCCCACAGGTGGAAATGCTGAAGAAGATCAGTGATACGCTGGGGGTCTTGGGCTTGGGCAGTCTGCGCGGCAATGTGCAGACGGAAATTGACAATCTGCGTGCAATTGTTGCCGGCGACAGCGAGGACGACGATGAGGTGCTGGAACGCATCGCCGGGACTTTGCTGCACGTGGAAGACACCATTGACGAGCAGTTACTGCGTCTGATTTTACCAAGCTCCGAGGCCGAGCTTGACGATGATGAAACCGATATTGATTACCGCCAGGTAACGGATGCGGTGCTGCGCGAATGCTCGCTGAATATGTCGCGCATCAAGGAGGCCATCAGCTCTGCCCTGGCAAATCGCGATGATGGTATTAGTCTGGATTCCATTCCCAGCCATTTCCGCGGCATCAACGCGGCCCTTCTCATGTTGAATCGCACACGCGCGGTAAGCGTGGTGGAGCGTATCGCGAAACTGTTCCGCGAGGGTGACCCGGGAGCGGTGCATGCCTGGCCGCCGGTACTTCTGGACCGGCTCGCAGATGCGATAGTCAGTGTCGAGTACTACCTGGAAACAGTGCGCGCCGGCAGGGCGGATCCGTTCTACATGCTGGACAATGCCGACCGTTGTCTGGACATGCTGGGCCAGACCCGTGAGGAGTTGAACCTGGCTGCCCTGGCAGATGCGAGGGACGAGGCAGCCGATGGGACCATTGTGTTGGAGCGCGAGGTTGGTGACCTTGAGCCGGTTGAACTCCCGGATTCTGACCAGTTGCAGTTCCCGGTGGAAATCGATGCGCAGCCGATACAGCCTGCACAGCCGCCAACCCGAACTGAAAAGCCGCCAACCCGAATAGTCGGGGAAGAAATAGCGCTGGCCGATCTCAGGACAGTCGAGGGTCGTCCCGATCCGGAAATCATGGAACTGTTCATCGAGGAAGCCAAGGAAGAAGAACAGGTTATTCGTGAGCACCTTCCCCTGCTTGAATCAGAGCCCTCCAACGCAGAAAACATCGCGCGGTTACGCAGGGCATTCCACACGCTCAAGGGCAGTGGAAGAATGGTTGGTGCCGAGGCGATTGCCGAGTTCTCCTGGTCTGTGGAGAACCTGCTTAACCGGGTCATTGACGGCACCGTGCTCTGTAGTCCTGTGGTACTGGAATTACTGCGTGCCGCCAGTGAGCTACTGCCTGAATTAATTGAGCAACTGGAGGTAGGCGAGCAGCCTACGGTAAGACTCGCCGCGGTGGCGGCCCAGGCCCGAAGACTGGCAGAGGGGTCCCTGGCACAACCAGAAGCCGTTGCCGATGAGTTTGAAGAAACGGCCGAGGTCCAGGCAATGGACCCAGTGCTCAAGGATATTTTCACCAAGGAAACGGCCGATCACCTGAGTGTTATCCGCAGCTATCTGGCCAGTACGCGTGCGAAAGAGCCGCCTTTCAGGATAACGCCGGAACTGCATCGCTCATGCCACACTCTTTCGGGCAGTGCGAATATGGCGGGTGTGCTGGCCGGAGTAGCAGTCGCTGAACCGTGGAACAAATACATACGCACGCTGTTTGATGCCGGTGTCGGCTTGAGCGAAGAGGCCCTGCTTGTTTGCCGGAAAGTGGTCGAAGCAGTCGAAGATATCGTCGAGCAACTGGATGCAGGACCACTTCCCGAGGACCGCTATTCTCCACTGGTGGAAGAAATTTCAGGTCTGCTGCAAAGTTTTGAGGCCGAGCGTATTGAATTGGAGAGGGAGCGGGCTCAGGAGGAGCCGGTTGCTGTCGAGGTCAGGCCGCCGGAGGTCGAGTTCGATCCGGAAATAGCGGCGATATTCTGCGAAGAAGCAGGGGAGTTGCTCGATAGCATTGAGGATGCCTTCAATCGCTGGATGACGGCGGGAGATGACCAGGAGGCCATCGCGGAGTTGAAGCGCCATTTGCACACCCTGAAGGGTGGCGCGAGGATGGCGGGCATCAGCGCAATGGGTGACCTGAGTCACGAGCTGGAAACGCTTTTGACGTTAGTGGCGAGCGGGCAGATCGAGACTGGTGCCCCACTGGCCACAGTATTTCAACAAGGTACCGACGGCTTGCACCGCATGCGCGATGTGGCGGCATCCGGTCAGCGGGTCTCCCAGAACCATGCATTGCTGGCCCTGGTGAAATCAGCCGCGGCCAATGAACTGCCCGAGGTTGCCGAGCACCCGGTCGGGATCGAACCGGAGCAGCCCGGGGAAGAGCTTATCTCGGTGATGTCCGAACCTGGGCTGGAACTGGAGCTGGAACCCGGGCTGGAACCCGGGCTGGAACCCGGGCTGGAAGCCGAGCTGGAACCCGAGCTGGAACCCGAGCTGGAACCCGAGCTGGAGCAACGGCCCGCGGAACCGGTCGCCGCGGATCGACCCGAGGTTGCCAGGGTCGACGCGAACCTGCTGGATGAATTGCTGAATTACTCTGGCGAAGTCAGTATTTTCAGATCTCGCCTGGAACAACAGGTCAAGTCGATTGATTTCAATGTACAAGAGCTGTCACAAACGGTTACCCGTTTGAAAGCGCAGTTACGCAAGCTTGAGATGGAAACCGAGGCCCAGATTCTGCACCGGCATCAGGATGATGCCGCAGGCGACAGCAATTTCGACCCCCTGGAAATGGATCGTTATTCCCTGATTCAGCAGCTGTCGCGTGGCTTGGCGGAAACTGCCAGCGACGTGGACAGCATCAAGACCCTGATACAGGGCCTGGTGCGGGATGCCGACAGCCTGTTGGTGCAACAAGGACGGGCAGCAAGCGGACTGCAAGCTGGCTTGATGCGCACTCGAATGGTGCCGTTCGCGCGTTACGTTCAGCGCTTGTCCCGGGTGGTCAGGCAGATATCGCTGGAAACCGGCCACCGCACGGAAATCAGGGTTGAAGGTGCCGGTGCCGAGCTGGATAGGCAGGTAGTGGAGAAGATGCTGCCCTGCCTGGAACATATGCTGCGTAACGCCGTCATTCACGGAATCGAACCGCCAGTGGAGCGTTTACACGCGGGCAAATCTCAAACCGGCACCTTGACTGTCGCCCTAAAGCGCGAGGGTTCGCAGGTCATAATCGAAGTCGGGGACGATGGACGCGGGCTCGACCTTGAGGCCATTCGTTCCCGAGCCGTACAGCGGGGCCTGGTGCGTTCGGAACAGATCCTCACCATGGAACAGGCAATCCAGTTGGTGTTTGAACCCGGCTTCAGTACTGCCGAGAGCGTGACCCAATCCGCCGGACGTGGCGTGGGCATGGATGTTGTCGCCAGCCAGGTACGCAAGCTGGGGGGAAGCGTGTCCTTGCGCACGGTGCCCGGGCAGGGGACGGTAATCAGTACCCGTCTGCCATTCTCAATGGCCATCAGCCAGGCCATGATCGTAAGGGTTGCGGATGAATTATTTGCCGTGCCGCTTCCCACCGTTGAGGGCGTGGTTCGGATTCCGAGGAAGGAGCTGGAGAACAAGCTGGCTTCTCCAGAGGATGCCTTCATGGAGTCCGGCGGGCATGCCTATCGCTTCCAGTATTTGGCCCAGTTCCTGGGTCTGCAAGCGGCTCCGCTGCCCGAGGATGAGCCAAGCATACCCTTGATCCTGGTACGCGCGGGGGAGAGCAGTGCGGCACTGATTGCTGACCAAATGCTGGGCAGTCGGGAAATCGTGGTGAAATCCGTGGGGCCGCAACTCGCTACCATCCAGGGCTTGGCCGGTGCCACGATTCTTGGCGATGGCCGGGTAGCTTTGATACTCGACGCGCCTTCCTTGCTGCGTTTCCACGCCAGCCTGCCAGCCGAGCTGACCATTGCGGATGCCTCGATGGAGCGTCATCAGACCTTGGTGATGGTTGTGGATGACTCCATCACCGTGCGCAGGGTGACCCAGCGTCTGTTGGAGCGCAATGGCATGAAGGTAATTACCGCCAGCGACGGGGTCGATGCGCTTGAGCAGTTACAGGAGCATCGCCCGGATGTGATGTTGCTGGATATCGAAATGCCGCGGATGGACGGCTATGAGTTGGCCAGCAACATACGTAAAGATACCCGTCTGGCAAACATCCCCATCATCATGATTACCTCCAGGGTGGGTCAGAAACACCGAGCCAAAGCGATAGAAATAGGTGTAGATGACTACCTCGGGAAGCCTTACCAGGAATCCCAGTTGCTGGATGCGATCGAGCAATTAGTCAATCACGGACGCACGAATGTCTACTGAGCCCTTGCCCCAGGAACTGTACTCATTGTTGGTGCCTTTAAATGGCCAGCGCTTGTTGGTGCCACGGACCTGCGTTGCCGAAGTCACCGGCTACCACGCGCCTATTGCAGTCGAGGGTACGCCGGAGTGGTTTCTGGGCCGAGTCAACTGGTCCGGCCGCAGCATTCCCCTGGTGTCGTTTGAGGGTGCCATGGGAGGTGATGTTCCCGACCTCCTTGGACGCGCGCGGATTGCTGTTATTCACGCCATTAGTGGACGCCTGAAGCCAGCCGCATACGGTGTGCTGACACTCGGGTTTCCTCAATTGATAAAGGTAAACTCCAGGGTTCTGTCTACCGATGAACAAGGCGTTTTTGCTGAGGATTCGCCGGTTATTTGCCGAGTAAACATGCTGAACGAACGGCCCCTGATTCCCGATCTGGATCGGCTTGAGGCCATGATTTCCCAGGCCCAGGATGAAGCGGAGTACGCCTGATTCCGGTTCGCCGCCAGGTCTAGAAATCCCCCCACCTGCAGAGCAGGGCAGCCATCGCCGCAAGACCTGCAGTTTCGGTACGCAATATCCTTGGTCCAAGCCGCAAGCCAAGAAATCCGGCGCCTTCCAGAATGCGAAGTTCGCACTCATCCAGACCACCCTCAGGGCCAATGGCTATACATACCTGCGCAGGTGCATCGGGAAGATCCGCAGGTCGGGTCTGTGCATCTTCGCGCAAGCACAGCTTTAGAGGATACGAACTGACCTGCGCGAGAGCCTGCTCCAGGGACAATGGGGTAGCCACCTCGGGCACGCGGTTGCGCCCGCATTGTTCGCAGGCGCTGATTGCCACTGCCTGCCAGTGCTCACGCCGCCGCTCGGCCCTTTCGGCGGTAAGCTTGACCATACTGCGCTGGCTGCCCAGGGGAAGAATGCGGTGCACCCCCATTTCAGTGGCCTTCTGAATCGTCCAGTCCATGCGCTCTCCCCGGGAAATCGCCTGGAGCAGGGTTACCTTTACCGGGGCTTCGCGTTCCACCGGGTCAAATCCCAGCCTGGCGAGAAAAATATTATTACCCTGGATACTTTCAATGCGCGCCCTGTGCTCACCACCGCTGCCGTCAAACAGCACCAGTTCCTCCCCCACCCGCATACGCAATACGCGCGCAATATGTTGTCCGGCCTGACCGGAAATCTCCAGGCGTTCCCGGTCTGACAGGCTATTCTCGGTGTAGATTCTTCTCACTTGCATGCCGGTATGCCTGGCGTCCCCGGATGCACGCAAAATTGCTGTATCAAGGCGGTCAAATG
>JAPHSC010000217.1 GCA_026193125.1 Gammaproteobacteria bacterium | reverse complement strand
GGGCGCAATCTCCAGCGCCTGCCGGTAACTGTCTATCGCTTCCTCGTATCGCGCGAGCTTGTGCAGGGCGTTGCCCAAGCCGTTATGGGCCTCGGCATACTCCGGCTTGGCGCGCAGTGCTGCGCGAAAACTGTCGATCGCCTCTTGATGTTTCCCGAGCCGGGAAAAGGTATTCCCAAGGTTATTATGCACCTCGGCATAATCCGGCTTCAGCGACAGGGCCTTTTGGTAGCAGGCGATCGCCTCGGGCCAGCGACCCATCCTGGCATTTACCGCGCCGAGAATATTGCTCAGCGGGGCGACGCCCGGAAATCTCTCAGACAAGGCCGAGGCCTTGGCCAGGGCCTCTGGCAGCCGGGCTTGCCTGTACAGTGCGAGTATCTCGTCTATCTGCTGCTGCCCGGGCGACCGGACCGGCGTAGCCTGCTTGCGTCCCTGCTGCAATGCCCGAACGTCTCTCAATCGCTTTGCTGCCCGCTTGTCCGACGGGAATTTATCCAGAATAGCCTTGTATACGGATTCGGCCTGGGCCAGTTCCCCCTGCTTTTCCAGGGTCTTTGCCCGGGACAGCGCTGCTTCAACAAAGGGGATTATGTGGGGCATCCTGTCTCTCTATGCACGACGAGGCTTACGGAAAGGCTACACCACCTCAGGGTACACACGGTAGGTCACTGGACTTCCGAGACCTTGTTTTTCTTACCGTCATCCCGAACCAGGAATTTGGAACCCATCATGCCGTCCTCAATACGCAGCTTGTCGCCTACCTTGAAGGTGGTCTTCGCTTCGTTACTGCGTTTGAAGTACCTGCCATCTGTGGTCACATAGGTCACACGCCGGTTACGGTCGCGTTGGACACTCTTGATCTCAAGCGTCAGCACCTCGGGCACTTTGGCGGTGTCACCGACGACCTCCTCGGTGATCGACTGTTTCATGGCTTCGACACGTTGCTCGGTAGTGCCCGGGTAGCTCTCCTCCATCTTCTCTTCCACCCGACCCGCCAGCTTGTCGTAGCAGGCGACACGTTCTGAGCTGTCCTCGATTTTTGAACACTCAATCAGGGTTTCCGCACCCAGCACGGAGGAACACCAGACAAGTGAAGAAAAGACAACTATTTTTGCGTACACAGTTCCCACCCCAGTATGTCCTTGTTTGAGTAGATGACCTTGGTCCGAGTGTCAGAAAATCCAAGCGCAGTCAGTTTCTCCTGCACAGCTTCGATCCCCTCTTCATCCAGGGCCACAGCCACCATCTGCTTGAACCGTTCGTGCGAAGCGGTGTGCTCGTCTTGCAGCGATGCAATAAACTGCCGCCTGGCCTCGCTGTCCGCGCCCATCATTTTGAAAAATCTCAGGGCATTGGTCATGATTTCAAACATGGTGGCATTCGCGGTTCGCGGATCCGTACTGCTCAGGTACTTTTCCGCCAGCATGTTTATGATCTTGCGATGCTTCTCGGCCTGGGAACTGGCCTTGAGTTCTGCAATCGAGGCGGCCTTGTCTCTTTCAGCGCTGATTACAGCCAGGGCCTCGATAACGGTTGCCAGGTCTTCGCTATCGTATTCCGAGATGGCCCGGCGTGACATGGACGTCACCACGGATGAATCGTGATGCAACAAGGCCCGGAACTGGCGTCCCGGTCGCAATAATCGCAATACCTCGGGCAGGCTTCTATCCAGGTCCGAATACTCAATCCCGAATACTGACACCACGAGGTCAACGGACAGGTCAGGCTCGGGTATCTCCTCGGCCGGTGTTTCCGGGTGCAGCAATACCTCGATGCCGCTTGCGGCCAGGCCCTCCCGGGCCAGGGGGCTTGGCTCAACCTGGGCCAGGTCGACGCCAATGTATTTTCCGCCGACACGGGAGGTAATCATGGCGGGCAGCAGGGAACAGTTACCGCACCCCACTTCCATGACCACCGGGTTCGCAGGCAGTGTTTCAAGGGTCGAATTCCACCAATCCGCTACGGCACCCTCATAACCCCGCTTGAAATAATCGCCAAAGGTCGTGCTGTGCCCCTGGCGCCAGAATAAGGACCATGGATTCATGTGGTTTCCCAAGTGCATAAAAAACAGGCAAAAAAAAGGGGCCCGCTTGCGC
>JAPHSC010000008.1 GCA_026193125.1 Gammaproteobacteria bacterium | reverse complement strand
GGACACATTCCTGGGCCGCAATTTCGCACGTGAGTTCCAGGGGCATGCAAACGAGTCAGGTTTTTACTTGCTGGATAACGGGCTGGACGCGTTTGTTGCCCGCGTTGCGCTGGCAAGTGTTGCCGAGCGCAGCATCGATACGCAGTATTATATGATCCACAATGATGTCGTAGGAAGCCTGTTTATTGACAGCCTCTTCAAGGCTGCGGACAGGGGTGTGAGAGTTCGCGTCCTGGTTGATGATATTGACCAGGGTGGGCGCGACGAAGGCGCCGCAATCCTGGATCTCCACCCTAATGTCGAGGTGCGTATTTTTAATCCGTTCGGCCGAAATGTCGGGCGCACCATTCAATTTGCTACCGGCTTTGGAAAGCAGACCCGCCGGGCTCACAACAAGTCTTTTACGGTCGACAATCTGGCGACCATTCTTGGCGGTCGCAACATCGGTGATGAGTATTTTAATGCCGACCCGGAGTTGGCTTTCGCCGATATGGATGTGCTGAGTATTGGACCGGTAGCGCATGAGGTTTCCTCATCATTCGACTTGTACTGGAACAGTGAACTGAGCTATCCGATTGCCAGCCTGGTGGAGGACTTGCCAACCGGGGAGCGGGCCGTGCAGCGCAAGAAGCAGTTTGACGATTTTGTTGAGCAGCAGCGCCAATCGAGTTACATGCAGCATTTGCGCGACTCCAGTATTGCCAAAGCGCTCACTGAAAAAGGTCCTGAAAAGGCGCTCGAGTATTCCTGGGGGGTTGGAAAAGTCGTCGCCGATGATCCTGAGAAACTGAAAACTGATACCAGTAATTCAGAGTATCGGCTGACCGAGCAACTCAGGCCCTATATGGAAGGTGTGCAAAGCGACCTGATTATTTTTTCTCCCTATTTCATACCTGGAAAAGCGGGATCGGCTTTCCTGGGAGCCCTGCGCAAGAAGGGTGTACGTGTTCGCATTCTGACCAATTCCCTTTCCTCAACAGACGTGGCCGCGGTGCATTCAGGCTATTCGAAATACCGTGAGCAATTGTTGCGTCTGGGTGTCGAGCTTTATGAACTTAATACAAAGCTAAGTGAGGCAGAGCGGGAGGTGATGAGAGAGGGAGGTATAGGAGATTCAAAGGCAAGCCTGCATGCCAAATCCTTTGTACTTGACCGAAAAGAGGTTTTCATCGGCTCATTGAACCTGGACCCCAGATCAATTATTCAGAATACTGAAATTGGCGTGGTTTTTGAGTCGCCAGAGATCGCAGAGCCTTTGGCTGACTGGTTTGACCAGACTATTGCGCAAGTGGCCTTCCGCCTGGAGCTGGAAGATGACGGGCTGGGTGGCGAGCGCATTGCCTGGCACGGCCTGGTGGATGGTAAGCAACAGACATTTTACGTTGATCCCTATACCAGCGTCTGGCAGCGATTCGTGGTGGGATTCATGAAGATTTTCCCGGTGGAATCCCAAATGTAGGCGATCTCGCGGTAGCAAAGCCCCCGGATGACAAGGTGAACTGACACCCTTGCCGCCACTATGTTTGCCACGAAGCTCAGGCCCCCGCTTCATCCTGGAAAATGTCTTCGATCGACTGTCCAAATAGCCGAGCGGCCTTAAACGCCAGTGGCAGGCTGGGATCAAATTTACCTGTTTCAATGGCATTGATCGTTTGTCGGGACACATCCAGCTCGCTGGCGAGCTGGGCCTGGGTCCAATCCCGCTCCGCACGGAGTACCTTAAGGCGGTTTTTCATTTGTAGCGCCTGTTGCCCGCGATCACCCCACCCAGATAGGTCAGAGACATCAATATGACAAGGTGTGAAATTTCCGCATCGGAGGAAATGAGTTTTGTGGTATCCAGCAGTGAATAGCCAAGGCCACCCACTAATCCGACTCCCAATGACAATGCCATCGCTTCGAGCTGAATCTTTTGCTGTAGTTCGTCCAGCCCTTGTAGGTGCTGCTTGTTGGCCAAGATCATGCCGACGCCAATTCCAAGGTTGATAAGAATTGCAGTAAAGGTTGGCAAGGTATGGAAATCCCATATGAACTTTGGTCCAAAGGCAGCCACTGCCATGCTTAAGACCCAGGCCAAGGTCCAGTACCCAAGTCTGAGAGTGTTTCGTTTGATAAGCGCCGCCCGAGGCCTGGCGTCATTTGTTTGCGTATGCATAAGTAAGTTCCCCTTGTCATAAAGTAAAGTAAGCTAGACCAAGAATAGATGCGATATCCCAATTTGTCAAGTTAACACGACAATTAGTAATGCCCACTTTACTGAAGTAGGTCAATTGCCTGGCCTTTGCGGGCCCGCTGGCCTTCGAGTCAACGTGGAACTCGGTGCCCCTGGGCAGGAAAACGTCTCAGCCGATCCGACAATCGACGGCTTGCACCACTCGGGATGAGACCTGACGAGCGTATGCGCCGCAAATGAGCAGCATCGCACCCGGGTAGTTGGTTACACTGCGTATCTTGAGTTTTGACAGGGGAGAACGGTAGTGCGGGACTTGATTTTGCTCAGCCAGAAATTTTTGTATACGGGCCTGCTGATACTCGGTGCATTTTGTACGGTGGAGAGTCAGGCCGAGGTCCCGGACACCTCTTATGCCGACCTGCACTGGCGCCAGGTGGGTCCCTTTCGCGGAGGTTGGGCAACGGCGGTGGCCGGTCACCCGGCCAACATCACCACCTTCTATTTCGGATCAGCCGATGGTGGAGTGTGGAAGACCGACAATGCCGGGGTGACCTGGAAGCCGCTGTTTGAACAGCAGGGCAGTGCATCCATCGGTGCATTGGCTCTATCGCCGAGCAATCCGGATGTGATCTGGGTGGGTACCGGCCAGATTCAGCAACGCTGGGATATCGTCGATGGAGACGGCGTTTACCGGTCCACCGATGGCGGACAAAACTGGAAACACGTAGGTCTGGCCGACACCCGTCACATCGGTGATTTGTGGGTGAGCCCCAATGACGATCGGACTGCAGTCGTGGCAGCCCTGGGGCACGTTTTTGGTCCCAATCGACAGCGCGGCCTGTTTCGCACTGAAGACGGCGGCGAAACCTGGACCCATGTGCTGTACCTGGATGACACTACCGGTGCAGCCGATCTGGCCTTCAGCAGCGATACACCCGACATTCTCTATGCCTCGATGTGGCAGGTCCAGCGCCATCCATGGCTGGACTATTTTCAGCCAACCGTGGGTCGCAGCAGCAGTATCTACCAATCCACTGATGGTGGCAGACACTGGAAGGCCGTGATTGGCACCGGTTTGCCTGCCACACCCATGGGTCGGATTGAACTCGCCGTCGCGCCCGGCCATCGGGCACAGCGTGTGTGGGCGTCTATCGAAACAGCCGAGGGTGGCGGTGTCTACCGCTCCGAGGATGGCGGGGCTAACTGGGTTTTGGTCAACGCCGATAGCAGCCTGGCGTCCAGCTACATGGGCTGGCTGACCGCTGATCCGCAGGACGGGGATACGGTCTGGGCAGGAGGACAACCTCTGCGCCGCTCTACCGATGGTGGCGCCACCTTTACCATCGTTCGCAGTTCTCCCGGTGGCGATGATTATCACGCCTTGTGGATTGATCCGACGAATCCGAAACGCATGATAACCGGGGCCGATCAGGGTGCGGTGGTCACGTTTGACAATGGGGAAAGCTGGAGCAGCTGGTATAACCAGCCTACCGGACAGTTCTACCGGCTCGCGGTGGATAACGGGTTTCCTTACCGAATCTACAGTGGTCAACAGGACAGCGGCACGGTGTCGATCGCCAGTCGCAGTGATTACGGTCGTATCAGTTTCCGTGACTGGAACCCGGTCGGTGGAGATGAGCGCGATGGCGATGTGCCCGACCCCTTGAATCCGGAGATCGTCTATGGCGCCGGACTCGGAGGCCGCATTTCCAAGTGGAACGCGCGCACCGCCCAGGCACAGAATGTCTCGCCCTGGCCGGTTTCAAGCTATGCAGAAAACCCGCGGGAAGTTAAATACCGTTACGACTGGATAACTCCGCTTGCGATATCTGCTGCGCCACCCCATGCGATGTATACCGCTGCGCAGTTCGTGTTTCGTTCAACTGATGGTGGCCAAAGCTGGAAGACCATAAGCCCGGATTTGAGCGGGGCCGACTCCAAGGCTGTGGGATGTACCGATGATGCGGCGGTGAGTCGGGCGACGGCCTGCGGCTACGCCTCGGTGTTTGCGCTTGCGCCCTCACCCTTGCGAGATGGCCTGGTCTGGGTCGGTACCGGCAATGGACGGGTACACCTGACCAGCAACGGTGGCGAGGATTGGCGTGAGGTTACCCCCAAGGGTCTGGAAGACTGGAGCAAGATCAGCCTGATTGATGCTTCGGCAATCGATGCCGACACCGCCTATCTCGCGATTGACAGGCACCGTCTGAATGACTTTTCCCCACGTGCTTACGTCACCCATGACGCGGGCAACAGTTGGCGGGAAATCGGACGCGGGTTGCCTGCCGGTGCCTATGTCAAAGTAGTACGTGAAGACCCAAAACAGGCAGGACTGCTGTATGCGGGCACCAGTCGTGGTGTGCATGTGTCTTTCGATGATGGGGAACACTGGCAAAGCCTGCAGCTGGACTTGCCCACTACCGGCGTCAACGACCTGTTGGTGCATGAAGATGACCTGGTAATCGCTACCCAGGGCCGGGCCTTATGGGTCCTTGACGCGGTTGCACCGTTGCGTCACCTGGCGCAGGCGCCCGTGAGTGCGGGTCCGGAGTTGGTCGCACCCGAAGTCGCCATCAGGTTGAGATTCAACCAGAACAAGGACACGCCGCTGCCACCTGAGGAACCGACCGGTGAGAATCCACCGGCGGGAGCCGTGCTGGATTACATCCTGCCGGAGAATTTCAGCGGCATGGCCAAGCTTGAAATCCTGGGCAGCGATGGCAGCGTGTTGCGGGTTTTCGATAGCGAGACCGTTCCGCCCCAGGCGAAAGCGCGTATCTATTTCGCCGAGACCTGGCTGGGTGTGCCGAAGGCGCTGCCAGCCAGTCCGGGCCATCACCGCTTTATCTGGAATTTGCGTTATATGCCACCGCCGACGCTGGAGTCCGAGTACTCCATCGCCGCAGTGCCTGGAAAACCTACCCCGATACTTCCAGAGGGCGCGTTTGTGCTGCCCGGAAGCTACACGGTGAAATTGACGGCGGGCGGCAAGAGCGTCACCAGGCAGTTAGAGGTCGTGCTGGATCCACGCGTTGGGGTGAGTGATTCAGAACTCGCTTCGCTGCTCAAATTCCAGTTCCAGGTTGCGGAAGTATTGGGCCGGGCCGTAGTGATGGCGGATGCGGTGGACG
>JAPHSC010000024.1 GCA_026193125.1 Gammaproteobacteria bacterium | reverse complement strand
GTCTTTTGAGGGTGGCACACCGTCGATTTACGTACAGATTCTGCGCACTGGTTATCGGCAAAAGGTCAGCTCACGCCCAGGTGTCAATGGCGCACCCGTGTGGCATCCAGATGGTCGTCGCCTGGCCGTGACCTTGTCTGAGTCCGGGGGGAATCTGGATATCTATCTGCTGGAACTGGCAGATGGTCGCCTGGAACGTCTGACCAGTCATCCGGCTATCGATACCGAGCCGGAGTGGCGGGTTGATGGGCGCGGCTTGTACTTCACCTCGGACCGCAGCGGCAGTCCGCAGATTTATGAGCTGGATGTGCGCGATAAAAAGGCCCAGCGCGTCACCAGGGAAGGGAGTTACAATGCGCGGCCTCGACTCTCGCCCGACGGCAAGACCCTGAGCATGGTGACACTGGATAGGGGGAATTATCGCATCGCGGTAATGGACCTTGAAAAGTCTTCCCTACAGATACTGTCCAATGGCAACCTGGATGAATCGCCGGACTTTGCCCCGAATGGTCAAACCCTGATTTATGCCGCCCGGGAAGGTTCCCGCGGAGTGCTGGCGACGGTGTCGTCTGACGGACAAATACGGGGCAGAATAGCCTCCGCGGATGGAGATGTACGGGAGCCTGTCTGGTCACCGTACCCGCCCAACTGATGAATACTGTAAAATCGAAGGCCTTACGGCTTATACCCTACAAGAACTGGAGCGAATTCAATGCATAAAGCCAAACTAGTTATTCTGCTTGCGGCCGCCCTGGTGCTGGGCGCTTGCAGCAAATCCCCTGAAGTGAAGGACGGCTGGGGTGATGAGCCCACCGTGATTGGCGGCTCCCAGGATGCAATGGGGAGCAACCAGAGCGGTCTTGACGGTGATAGCGTGCGTCAGGGCGAAGAGTTCGGCGGCATGAGTCTGGGTGCCGAAGATCTGATGGCGGGTACCACGATCTATTTTGATTTCGACAGTACCGACATCAAACTGGAATATGAGGAAATACTGGCAGCGCATGCCCGCAACCTGGTGGAAAACCCAGGCGCCCGAGTACGCCTGGAAGGGCATACCGACGAGCGCGGTTCGCGCGAGTACAACATCGGCCTGGGTGAGCGTCGTTCCCAGTCGGTAAGACGGGTGCTCATGCTTCAGGGCGCCCAGGATTCCCAGATAGTCACCGTGAGCTTTGGCGAGGAGCGCCCTTTCGAGTTTGGCTCAAGTGAAGAAGCCTGGGCCAAGAATCGACGCGTAGAGATACATTACTGAGATGAAAGTGAAAAAATATAGAATCATGACCCTGGCGCTGGTTAGCATGCTGGCTGGCTGCGCAACAGACTCATATACCGTTGAGGATCAACTTGCGGCAGAGCAGGCCAGTCTGAGCGAACGCGTGGATGGTATCGAGCGCAAGATGGACAACCAGTCGCTGCTGGAGATGTCGCGCAAACTCGATGCCATGGAATTGGAAGTCCGGACTTTGCGAGGGGACATCGAGTCCCTGCAGTTTGAATTGCAGGGCCTGAATAGCCGTCAGCGTGACCAGTACGTGGATATCGATTCGCGCTTGCAGGGACTGGAATCCGGTCGGGCGGCCGCGCCTGCGGCTGCGGGGGCCGTAGCTGGGGCGGGTGTTGCCACCGCCGCAGTCAGTGCACAGACTACGGGTCCGGCCAGCGCCTCTGAGCAAGAAAGTTATAACGCGGCGTTCAATGCCTTGAAAGACGGGCGATATGAACAGGCTGCCACCGCCTTTGACGAATTCCTGAAAACCTACCCTGGCAGCAACCTGGCCGACAATGCCAAGTATTGGTATGGCGAGACCTTTTATGTGCGTCGTCAATTTACGGAAGCCCTGAGTACCTTCCAGTCGGTAGTGAAAGACTACCCGGATTCACGCAAGACGCCCGACGCCTTGTTGAAGATCGGCTACTGTAACTATGAGCTTCAGCAGTGGAAGGCGGCCAGGGTCGCATTGACAGAGGCGAGCCAGCGTTTCCCTGACTCCACCGCTGCCCGGTTGGCCGAGCAGCGCTTGCAGAAGATGCAGAGTGAGGGTCACTAGCAACTGCGGGTGAGGAAACCGCGGGCTCAAGTGACGGGATAGAAGCGGGGGGCCGGACCCCCCGCGGTCTTTTTATGCTATGACCAAGATCAAAAAGTCAGACCTTGCTGCGGATCAGCGGCTCAAGATCGCCGAGATTTTCTTTTCCCTGCAAGGCGAGGCCCGCCAGGCCGGCGTGCCCACGGTGTTTATTCGCCTGACCGGTTGCCCTTTGCGTTGCAGCTACTGCGATACCGAGTACGCATTCTTTGGCGGCGAGTGGATGGATTTTGACGCCATCCTGGACCAGGTGGCTGCTTACCGGGCGCGTTACGTATGTGTTACCGGTGGCGAACCGCTGGCCCAGAAGAACTGCCTGGCATTACTGAGCCGGCTGTGTGACAGCGGGTACGAGGTTTCACTGGAAACCGGTGGGGCGCACGACGTGACCGCGGTCGACCCCCGCGTTTCCCGGGTGGTGGACATCAAGACACCCGATTCGGGTGAGGCGGCGGGAAACCGATGGGAGAATATCGGCTTGCTCACGCCGCATGACCAGCTCAAATTCGTGATTTGCAGTCGTGGGGATTATGAGTGGGCCAGACAGCAGGTGCGGCAGAGGGGTCTGGACAAGGTGTGCGAAGTCTTGTTTTCACCGGCCTGGGGCGCTGTTGACCTCAAAGATCTTGCCCGCTGGATTCTGGATGATGTTCTGGCGGTGCGTATGCAGGTTCAGCTACACAAGCTGATCTGGGGCGATGAGCCGGGGCACTAGGTTTATTTATGGATAGGCAGCAATGAGCAAAAAGGCCGTGGTGTTGGTCTCCGGAGGGCTGGATTCAGCCACCACCCTGGCGGTTGCCTGCCAGCAAGGTTTTGAGTGTTACAGCCTGAGCTTTGATTACGGGCAACGCCACCGCTCGGAACTGGATGCCGCAGAACAGGTCGCATCTACCCTGGGAGCGGTTGAGCACAAGCTCATGCGCATCGACACCGGCGGAATGGGAGGGTCAGCCCTGACCGACATGTCGATCCGTGTGCCGGAACAGCCTCAGCAGGAGTCACATGAGATACCGGTCACCTATGTGCCGGCGCGCAACACAGTGTTTCTCTCGCTCGCCCTGGGTTGGGCCGAGGTACTGGGTGCCCAGGACATCTTTATCGGCGTGAACGCGGTGGACTATTCGGGATACCCTGACTGCCGTCCCGAATTTATCAAGGCATTTGAGAATCTGGCCAACCTGGCTACCCGTGCGGGGGTCGAGGGGGCGGTATTCCATATACATACGCCTCTGATCGATCTCGGCAAAAGCGAGATTATTGCCCTGGGTAACCGGCTTGGCGTGGATTACGCGCTGACGGTTTCCTGTTACCAGGCAGACGAACAGGGCAGGGCGTGTGGCAAGTGTGACTCCTGTCGTTACCGCAGGAAGGGATTCTCGGAAGCCGGAGTGGAAGATCCGACGCGTTATATACGCTACTAGCCGGCCTGCTCCATCACCGGGGGCGCCTGCTGGTGGTTTCCCTCGCAGGCACAGTTAAGACCCGGTCAGATCGGTTACGCTGGCATGATCGCTCGGGTTTATTTACAATGCGCGCTCTCGCGAGTATCAAGGGCAGGTTCCAATCCCGCAAATCGCTTGTAGCAGGAAACGCGAATAGTTGGCTCGCGCAAGACGCTTTGACGTCTAGTCCTACGACGGGGTGTTAGCTCAGTTGGTAGAGCATCGGACTTTTAATCCGCTGGTCGAAGGTTCGAATCCTTCACACCCCACCATTTTCCAATAAATATACTTC
>JAPHSC010000019.1 GCA_026193125.1 Gammaproteobacteria bacterium | reverse complement strand
TGTTCGTGACGGCTGATACCAGCCTTCCTGGCCGATGGTGGATGCTGGCAGGTATCTGGCTGGTCAACGTGTGTATCGGCCTGTCCATGTTCTGCATGGCGCCCCTGGTATCCGTGGTGGCCGCGGACCTGAATTTGAGCCTGGTGGCCATGGGTTCGGTGCTGGGCGCCTGGCCACTGTTATACATGCTCGTGGCCCTGCCCCTGGGCGCCGTGGTCGACAGGATCGGTCTTCGCCGATGCGTCACCCTGGGCGCCTGGATCGTCACGCTGTCGGTCCTGCTGAGGGGCCAGGCGCAGGGCTATGCCAGTTTGTACCTGGCGGTGGCCTTGCTGGGGCTCGGTGTGCCCTTGATATCCATCTCCACGCCGAAACTGGTGAATTACTGGTTTCCGCCCGGCGAGCGCGGCACCGCCACCGGTTTTTACATGAGCGGGCCCTCGGTGGGCGCGATGCTGGGGCTGGCCCTGACCAATCTCGTGGTCATGCCCGCGGTCGGTCATCAATGGCGCATGGTCATGCTGGTGTATGCACTCATGACCGCAATCGCCGCCAGCGCCTGGTGGGTGGTGGCATACCGCCTGGGTCCACGCGGACCCTCCGATCGTGAGCCGGGTAGGGCCATGCAATGGGCACAGTATCTGCGGCTGCTGGAGCGTCCCTCTGCACGCAGGGTGTTGCTGTTGGCAACGGGGTCATTCCTGTTTATGCATGGGCTGAGTAACTGGATTCCGGAAATATTGCGCAGCGCCGGAATGAATGCGGCCAGTGCCGGTCTGTGGGCGGCGTTGCCGGTAGCGATTACGGTACTGGGCGCGATCCTCGTGCCGCGCGTGACCCCGCCCGGTCGGCGCGCTCGCATGCTCATCCTGCTGTTCCTGCTGGCAGCGGTCGCGGCCCTGCTTCTTACGGCGTCCGGTTTTGGCTGGACGGTCCTGGGTCTGATTTTACTAGGGGTGGCACGCAGCGCCTTTTGGCCGCTGACCTTGTTGTGCCTGACCGAGGCGCAGGACATGCAGCGCAGCGAACTGGCGCCGGCAGGCGCCCTGTTTTTCACATTCGGCGAGTTGGGTGGGGTGCTGGGCCCGTTGATCATTGGCGCCCTGGCCCAGGTCTCCGGTTCATTTGTGCTGCCACTTGTTGCCCTGGCTGGCCTGTGCCTGGCGCTGGCGCTGGTCAGTCTGTCCCTGGAGCGCTTGCAACGGGCAGGTGCTTAAGATCTGCAGCCCGCAGCCAGGCAGGATAGGTTGATAACCTTGCGCTGCCGCCGCTCTACAGCCAGTCAAACTTCGCGCTGAAATGTCGCAGCACGGCGGGTGCCTCAACAATACGCATGCCACGAATGGCCTCACGACGTTCCCACACGTTGCCGATCGCCTCTACCACGTAATCCATGTGGCTCTGCGTATACACACGCCTGGGTATTGCCAGGCGCACGAGATCCCAGTGAGCAGGCGTTTCCTTGCCGGTATGAGGGTCTGAACCAAACATGACGGTACCGATCTCAACACCTCGTATGCCCGCCTCGCGATACAACTCTACGGACAGGGATTGCCCGGGATACTGGAGAGGCGGGATATGTGGCAGGAATCGCTGCGCATCGATGTAGACTGCATGGCCGCCTGCCGGGTATACCACCGGCACCCCCGCATCCTTCAGGTGCGTGACCACATAACTGGTCGATAGCAGGCGGTAATGCAGGTAATGCTCGTCCAGGATCTCGTGCAGACCCACGGCAATGGCCTCAAGATCCCGTCCGGCCAGGCCGCCATAGGTGGGGAAACCCTCGGTCAGAATAAGGATATTGGTTTCCCTTTCTGCCAGCTGGGCATCGTTGGTGCACAGGAAACCGCCGATGTTGGCGAAGGCATCTTTTTTCGCCGACATCGTGCAGCCATCCGCGTGGGAAAATATTTCCCGGGCGATATCAATCGCAGCGACGTTCTCGTAGCCGGCTTCCCTTTGCTTGATGAAGTAGGCGTTCTCGGCGAAGCGGCAGGCATCGATATAGAAAGGAATGCCGGCAGCCCTGGCGATGCGGCTGACGTCCTTGATGTTGGCCATGGACACCGGCTGACCACCGCCCGAATTGTTGGTGATGGTGAGCATGATCATGGGAATATTCTCGCGCCCGTGCTCGGCCACCAGTTTTTCCAGGGCGGATATTTCCATATTGCCCTTGAACGGATGATCTAGATCCAGTTGACGGGCCTCGGGGCAGGGGATGTCTACCGCCTTGCCACCAAAGAACTCGATGTTCGCCTTGGTCGTATCAAAGTGCGTGTTATTGGGGATGACGTTTCCGGCCTTTACCGTCAGGCTGAACAGGATGCGCTCGGCGGCGCGCCCCTGGTGAGCGGGGATGATGTACTGAAAGCCGAATATGTCTTTCACTGCATCTTCGAAGCGATACCAGCTGCGGGCGCCGGCGTATGACTCGTCGCCGCGCATAATGCCGGCCCAGGCTTCGGCGGACATGGCGCTGGTTCCCGAGTCGGTGAGCAAATCGATGAACACGTCTTCAGCTCGAAGTTTGAACAGATTGTAGTGGGCAGCGGCGATCATACCGTCGCGTTCCTCTGCTGTTGTGGCCTTGATGGGCTCGACCATCTTGATTTTGAATGGCTCGACAATGGTCTTCATCACGCTGCTCCCAGAGAATCCGGACGGTACGAAAATGCGAAGCATTGAAGTGTAAACCCATTGCTCTTGCCAGTCAGGGAATCCGGCCGCTGGCGGGCATGATTCGAATTTTCCGAACCCCTCAATTTCGGCGTATTTGCTGGCTGCGGGTCGCCGGGTGCGAAGAAAACCTTTGAAATCATCACTTGTTCATACAAAATTACGCGTTCCGTCATTCCAGTGGATGATCCATGATCAATTCCAGGCTCAAATTCTTGCTGCCCGTTGGTGTTGTGCTTGTTGCCCTTGTTGTCGGGCGAGCCATCATCAGCAGCAAGCCCCAGGCTGAGCGCACAGCGCCTCCGGTAGTGCCCTTGTCGGTGGAGGCCACTCGCCTGGTAAGCACCGACTACCAGGTGATGGTGACCGCTGATGGCACCGTTCGTCCGCGTACGAGCAGCACCCTGATTCCCCAGGTGCCTGGCCGGGTCATCGAAGTGTCGCCCAGTTTTCGTGAAGGCGGCTTCTTTGAACGGGGCGATGTACTGCTGCGCATAGAGCCGCGGGATTTCGAGCTGGCCCTGTCCAGTGCTGAAGCCCAGGTGGCGCAGGCGAGCGCGGCCATGGAGCAGGAGCTGGCCCTGGCCGAGGTCGTGAAACACGACTGGGAGTCGCTGGGCAAGCAGGCACCGGACCTGGGCCTGCGCAAACCACAGATCGCTGCGGCCAGGGCTGCGCTGCAATCCGCCGAGGCGCAACTGGAACGGGCCCAGGTGGATCTGCAACGCACGGTCATTCGAGCGCCCTATGCCGGCAGGATCCTGGAGCAGAACGTGGACATCGGCCAGTTCGTGTCCGTGGGAACCACCCTGGCGAAAATTTATGCCGTGGATTACGTGGAAATTCGTCTGCCCTTGAGTAACCGCCAGCTCGAATACGTCCGCCTGCCCGAGCGCTTCCGCAACGATGGCAATGTGACCAGCCAGGAAGGACCGGCGGTCACGATCGAGGCGGTGGTGGGCAGGACCACCTATACCTGGGAGGGTCGCATCGTGCGCGCCGAAGGGACCATCGATACACAGAGCAGGCAGCTGTATGTCGTGGCCCAGGTGGATGCCCCCTACGCACGCGGGCCCGAGGGGCGGCCGCCCCTGCGTATAGGCCAGTTTGTGCAAGCGCGTATCCATGGCGCGCTGCTGAAGAACGTCATCGTGATACCCCGTTCTGCCTTGCGTGAGGGTGGCGAAGTATTGCTGGTTGATGAGGACAGCGTCCTGCGCAGACGTGCTGTATCGGTGCTCTGGAGCGACGAAACACAGGTTGTTCTGGGTGATTCGCTGGCGCCGGGCGAGATCCTCGCACTGACACCCATGAGTGTCAGCGCGGATGGCAGCCCGGTGACGGCCACCGTGGATGGCGTCGTGATGAAGGGCCGCGGCGCCAGGCCACCCGGTTCCCAGCCTGCCCGCGACGCGGCCTCTTCTGAATAAGCAACCGGGGTAAGCACCATGAAGAGCATGATCGCCTGGTTTGCCGACAATGATGTGGCTGCAAATTTGCTGATGTTCCTGATACTGGCCCTGGGCCTGTATTCCCTGAACGTCCGCATTCCACTGGAGGTGTTTCCCGCCTTTGAGCTGGAAATGGTCAGTATCCAGGTGCCGTTCCCGGGTGCTACGCCGGCGGAGGTCGAGGAAGGCATCACCATCAAGATCGAGGAGGCGATTAACAGCCTGCCTGGAATCAAGACTATCCGATCGAGTGCCGGCGAGAACCTGGGCTCGGTGACAGTAGAGGTCGAGAACGGCTACGACCCGAAGGACTTGATGAACGACATCAAGGCGCGGGTGGATTCCATCAACACCTTTCCCGCTGACGCGGAGCGGCCGGTGGTGTATGTACCGGAGATGCGTCGTGACGTGATTACCCTGGTGGTGTCCGGGGATCTTTCGGAGCGGGAATTGCGCCTGGCGGCGGAGCACGCACGGGATGACTTGCTGGCCCTGCCGGAAATCACCCAGGTGGACCTGGACGGTGTGCGAAATTACGAGATTTCCATTGAGGTCTCGGACCAGACCCTGCGCCAGTATGGGTTGACCCTGGGTGAGGTGGCCGGTGCGGTGCGCAGCGGTTCCCTGGACCTGGCGGCGGGCCGGGTGCGAACGGCCGGTGGCGAGGTGTTGCTACGTACCCAGGGCCAGGCCCGTGCCGGAATTGAATTCGAAGACATTGCAGTGCGCACCGACGGTCAGTCACGCCTGACCATTGCTGACCTTGGCAAGGTGCGGGACGGCTTCAGCGAGGATCCGCTGGAATCGCGATTTAATGGCAGGCCGGCGGTATTTATCGATATTTACCGGGTCGGCAGCCAGAACGCCATTGACGTAGCAGATGCGGTAAAACGCTATGCCGACCGGGCCGAGGATACGCTGCCAGCCGGCGTACACGTGGATTACTGGCGTGACCAATCGAAGGTGGTCAAGGCCAGGATCAATACCCTGGTGCGTAATGCCTTGCAGGGAAGTGTGCTCGTGCTATTGCTGCTCACGCTATTCCTGCGTGGCTCGGTGGCCTTCTGGGTGTTGATGGGCATGCCAGTGGCTTTCATGGGTGGTATCGCCCTGATGCCGTTGATGGGCGTGACGCTAAACCTGTTAAGTCTGTTCGCCTTCATCCTGGTGCTGGGTATCGTGGTGGACGACGCCATTGTCACGGGCGAGAATATTTTCACCCGCCTGCAGAAGGGCGAAAACCCCAGGGACGCAGCGATCAAGGGTACCCAGGAAATAGCCGTGCCGGTCACCTTCGGTGTGCTGACGACCGTGGTGGCCTTCATTCCGCTGCTGATGGTTGAGGGTGTGCGCGGCAAGCTGTTCGCACAAATTCCCATGATCGTGATTCCGGTATTGCTGTTTTCGCTAATCGAGTCAAAGCTGATTCTGCCCGCTCACCTGAAACACGTGCGCGTACGCAATCTCAAGGATAGCGAGCATGCTCTGCCGGTACGCATCCAGCGGCGTGTGTCTCGCTGGCTGGATGCAGTGACCCGTGGCGCCTACGAACCTGCGCTGCGCTGGGTTCTCCAAAATCGGAGTCTGGCGATGTCCGGCTTTATCGCGGTGGCGATCTTGCTGTTCAGCCTGGCAATCAGTGGGCACCTGAGGTTTATCTTCTTCCCCCGCGTGCAAAGCGAGGTGGCTCAGGCCAGCCTGGTCATGCCACCGGGAACACCTTTTGAGGTCACCGAAGCCGCCGCCAAGCGCATAGCCGGGGTGGCCGAGTCAATGCGCGAGGACTACATCGACCCTGTCCTTAACGAAAGCATTATTCGCGATATGACGGTAAACATAGGCTCGCAGCGCGGCGGAGGGGCACAGTCCCACGTGGCCCGAGTGTCATTCGAGATCCTGGCTCCCGAGGAGCGCACCATGGACATCACCAGTTCCGAGCTGGTGCGGGAATGGCGTCAGCGTATCGGCCAGATACCCGGAGCCAAGGAGTTGAATTTCCGGGCCGAGATTGGCCATACCGGGCTGCCCATCGACGTGCAGTTATCCGGACCTTCCTTTGATGACCTGCGTGCAGTGTCTTTAAGGGTAAGGGAGTTGCTGAACACCTATCCGGGCGTGTTTGATATTACCGACAGCTTTGACAGCGGCAAGGAAGAAATAAAACTCCAGCTCAAGCCGGAGGCCGAGTTGCTGGGCTTGACCCTGGAGGACATGGCGCGCCAGGTACGCCAGGCCTTTTTCGGGTTTGAGGTGCAACGCATCCAGCGGGGAAGGGATGAGGTGCGTGTGTATGTGCGCTACCCGGAAAATGAGCGGCGTAACCTGCAGACGCTGGAAAACATGCGTATCCGCACACCGACCGGAGCGGAGGTACCGTTTTCCGAAGTGGCCCAGGCCACCTATGGTCGGGGCTTTGCCGAGATTCGGCGGGTAGACCTGGCACGCACTATCAACATCACTGCGGATGTGAACAAGGAAACCGCCAACCTGGAGGCAATCAAGGCCGACTTGAGTACCCAGATTGCCCTCATCCAGAAAACCTATCCGCGGGTAGGCTACAGCCTGGAGGGCGAGGCGAGGGAGCAACGCGATTCTTTCCGCAGCCTGGGCATAGGATTACTGTTTACCTTGTTTGCGATTTTTGCCCTGTTGGCTATCCCGTTCCGTTCCTACCTGCAGCCACTGATCGTCATGAGCGTGATTCCTTTCGGCGTCGCCGGTGCCATGCTGGGGCACCTCATCATGGGCATGGACCTGACTATCATGAGCATCATGGGCATGCTGGCCTTGTCCGGGGTGGTGGTGAACGACAGCCTGGTGCTGGTGGATTACATCAACCAGCGGCGGGCGGAGAACATGCCGTTGAGACAGGCCGTGTACGATGCGGGTCTGGCCAGGCTCAGGCCGGTGCTGCTCACATCCTTGACCACCTTTGCCGGACTCATGCCGCTGATCCTGGAGAAATCGACCCAGGCCCAGTTCCTGATTCCCATGGCGGTGTCCCTGGGTTTCGGAATCTTGTTTGCCACCGTGATCACGCTGTTGATGATTCCCATCAACTACCTGATGCTGGAGGATCTGCGGAGCTACCTGGGACGTCTTTTCGGGCGGGTGCCGGCGACGGCGACAGAGTCCTCCGCGAGATAAAGGGGGGCGCTCCTGGCCCTCTGCCTGCTCCCGGACCGGGCAGGTTTTGCATCAGACGGTCTGTGCAGGACTGCTTCTGGCGTAGATTGGTTCCAGTTCCGGCGGGATTCCCGGTCTGCACTATACTTTTCTTAACGTGGCTCGAAATCCCGGGGAAAGGTGCGCGTGCAGCTCCATCAAGGTTTTAGACTGGGTACGGTTTTGGTCAGACCCGTGGAAGGTCTGCTGGTGGGAGAGCGGGGCAGTATCCCGGTGCATCCCCACGCCATGGAAGTCCTGTTGTACATGGCAAGACAGCCGGGCAGCTTGCTCTCTCGAAGAAAAATCATGCAGGCAGTGTGGGGCTCAAATCCTGTTGCCCAGGATACCCTGACAAGAAATATTGCCGAACTCCGTCATGCGCTTGGCGATGACCCGCATAATCCGAAGTTCATACAAACCGTGCCAAGGCGAGGATACCGGTTGGTGGCTACGGTGACACCCCTGGGCGCGCCGACACCGGAAGCGCCGGAAGATCGGGCGGTTGAACCCTATGCTCGCTGGTGGAACGAATTCATCCGCAGACGGGTATTCAAGGTGATGGCCGCGTATGCGGTTATTGCCTGGGGCATGGTCCAGGTGGCCGATATCCTGGTGCCCATCATTCTCCCGGAGCCTACCTGGATGATGACCATGCTGTTGGTCATGGCCGTGATGGGCGCGCCCGTTGCCCTGGTGATGGCGTGGGTCTTACAGGTCACACCCTCTGGTATTGAAATCGACCCGGCCGGGATCAGGGTGAACAAGCTTTCCACCAGGCTGGCGCTCCTGGTGGCAGGACTTCTGGCGGCTTCACTCGTGGGTCTGTTGACCTACACCGTGATTATGCCGCCGTTTATTGACGGCCGGGTGCGGATCGCCGTCTTGCCGTTGATCAATATCGGCGCCAAGGAAAACGAAGTATTTTGCGATGGCCTGACCGAGGATCTTAACTATATCCTGGGACGCATTCCCGAGCTCAAAGTGGCGCCCCAAAGAGCCGCAGAGTCGTTTCGGTACGCATCGCTGCAGGACGCTGACGTCGCCCGGAGGCTGAATGTTACGCACCTGGTTGAAGGAAGCTGTCGTTACGAAGGAGACCAGATTCGCGTTACTGCACAATTGATCGAAGCCAAAAAGGGATTTTCCAACTGGTCACAAGCCTATTCGGTTTCACCCTCAAATATTTTCCAGATTCAGGAGGATATCGCCAGGAAGGTGGCCCGCTCGCTGCGCCTGGTTTTGTCATCGGGCACTGACAAGAAACTCGACGCGGAGCCCACCCAGAGCGGCGAAGCCTATGCAGCCTACTTGATAGCCAGAGGCTTCCTGCGCAAGACGCGTACGCAACAACATCTTGCTGATGCTGAATCCCATTTCCGGCAGGCCTCTGATCTGGACCCCGGTTATGCAGATGCCTACGCGGGTCTGTGTGAGACCTACCTGGCCTGGTATGAATTGGAGCGGGATGTGGGGCGTTATGAGCAGGCCGAGGGGGTTTGCGTGCAGGCCCTGCTAAAGAGCCGGGGGAGTGTGGAAGTGAATTATGCCCTGGGCGAGCTATACCGCTACTCCGGGCAATATGAACGCGCGCTCGAATCATTCAAGCTGGTCACGAAACTGGATCCGACCTTCGCTGACGGTTACGTGGGCCAGGCCAGGGTATTGGCCGAGTTAAATCAACCCGAGCAAGCCGAGTTGGAATTCAGGAAGGCCATTGACGAGGATCCGGTGTACTGGGTGTCGATAAACGCCTATGGCGCCTTTCTCATGACGCGCGGCAGATATGCCGAGGCCGCTGAAGAATTTATCAAGGTCACGCGCCTCGATCCAACCAGTTCACTGGCATTTAACAACCTGGGCGGCGCCAGTTTCATGGCGGGCAATTTCAAGCAGGCTGGCGAAGCGTTCGAGCGTTCCAACGCAATCGAGCCAGACCCCGCCGCCTTGTTTAATACGGGCAATATGTATTTCTATGCGGGCGACTTCGAAGGGGCGCAGAAATTTTATCGCCAGGCCATTGAGCTGACTCCGGATGACTATCGTCTCTGGGGAGGACTGGGTGATGCGCTCCAGGCGCTTGATGCGGGAGAGGCCGCTGGCGCCGCATATGTCCGGGCATCCGACCTGGCCTCGCTGGCGTTGGCGGTCAATCCCGAGGATCAGCTTGCCAGGGCTGCTAACGCGCATTACCTGGCACGGACAGGACGCTTTGCCGAGGCCGGGGAAGCGATAGATATCGCCACGACTGCCAGCCCGGAAGATATGGATATCAGGTACTACGAGGCGCTGGTGAGAATTGAGCAGGGCAGG
>JAPHSC010000125.1 GCA_026193125.1 Gammaproteobacteria bacterium | reverse complement strand
AGCAGGCCAGGTGACTCCGGAAGACCTGCGTACTTTTGCTCGCCGACTGGCAAACTTCCACCAAAGAGCTGCAGTGGCTCGGGGGTCGCAGGTCACGCAATTGCCTGACCAGGCCTATTCCGCAGCCATGGATAATATAGAAACCATCCTGCGCAGCCATAACCTTACGCAAGGACAGCGCAACAAGGTCGAACAACTCGGAGAATGGACCGGACAGCGCTTTCGGGAACTTGAACCCAGCCTGCTGGCCCGCGCCGAAGTGGGGCAGGTTCGCGAGTGTCATGGTGATTTGCACCTGAGCAATCTTGTAAGACTTGCCGATGGCTCAGTGACTGCTTTCGACTGTATCGAATTTAGCAATGAACTACGGTGGATAGACGTACTTAACGATGCCGCGTTCCTGGTAATGGATTTGATGGAGCGCAACCGCCCAGACCTGGCATACAGTTTTCTCAACACCTACCTGGAGCACAGTGGCGACTACCAGGACCTTGATGTTTTGCGCTTTTTCCTCGTGTACCGCAGCCTGGTCAGGGCCAAGGTCGCCTTGCTCATGGCTGACATTCCCGGAGTTTCTGCCGGCGAACTGGCGCGCGCCCGCAAGCGCTGTCAGGCGCACCTGGACCTGGCTCTCAGACTTTCATCGCCCAAATCACCGTGCCTGATTTTGATGCGGGGATTCTCTGGTTCCGGCAAGAGTTGGATCAGTGAGCGCCTGGCGATGTATTTGCCGGGTATCCGCATGCGTTCTGACCTGGTGCGCAAGCGCATGTTTGGCCTCTCCCGCTATGCCAGCACACGCAGCGGTATCTCACAGGGAATCTACTCCCCGGACGCCAGTACCCAGACCTATGAACTGCTGCTTGAAAACGCAAGCTGCATGTTGCGCGCCGGATTTAACGTGCTGGTGGATGCCTCGTTCCTCGAAAGGGCAAAGCGCCAGGGGTTTGAGCAACTTGCCAATACACTCCAGGTCGATTACCTGGTGCTTGATGTAAAGGCGCCGATTCCCCTTTTGCGTCGGCGAATCGTCCAGCGCCAAACTGAAGGCGGGGACCCATCAGAGGCGGGCCTGGTTGTGCTGGAGGAGCAAATTCGTAACGCGGAAGGGCTGACCCGGGACGAACTGCCCTACGTAATGGGCGTAACCAGTCGACAGGACCTGGATGTTGATCTACTGGCCGACAGTATCCGCGAACGCTTGCGAAAATTCCCCCGGCCCGGGGCCAAATCAGTCTCCTGAGCGCAACTTTTCCTCAACGCTTGTCACCTTGTCGGCCATGCTCTGGGATCGGTCATTGCGAGTTCCCAGTTTTACGGTAGTGCTGATTCGCGGCGCACCCATCTCGTGCACACGTTCGTGGCACCGGCGCAGAGCGGAGAACACCTCTTCCCATTCCCCTTCCACATTGGTGCCATAAGCATGTAGCTGGTGAGACAGACCGGCCTGCTGAAAAATACGCTCGCATTCAGTGACATATTCGGACACCGATGTGCCCACGCCAATTGGAATTACACAAAAATCTGCAATCACTTTCATTTCTTCTTACTCCCACGATCGACATTGGGTCGGCACGGGCCAGTGATCAGAGTTACTGATCGGCAAGCTACTAGCGATAGGACTCAACCACGATGTCATCAAGACGAAAGCCGGTGAAGGTGAGCGTGTGAACAAGCCGGCTGGTCCCAAATCGGTACACCCAGATCTCACGCTTGCTGTCATTGCTGCCCGATACGACTTCCCGGTAATCCGGCTCGCCACATTTGGCCAACACCTCGGTCTTGCCATCACCAAGTTTGACCAATGCTGAACCGCAGCTCATCTGGCTTGCGGCGTTAATGGTCGACGCCATCAAGAACATTCCGATCAACAGGAAAATACGCACTGCGCTACCCGCTGCGTTCAAGTTGAATCTCGATATGCCAGGCGGGCTCAATCCGGATCCCATTCGATAACATCCCAGCGCTGCGTATCTTCATGCCTGGCGCAGCGACGAATCGCATCTTCAATACTGCGCGGGTTCCATTGAGCTATCTCTTCGGCCTTATCCGCCAAAGCCGCGGGAATCTCGTCGCTGCCAAAGGGTGGCAGCGCAATTATCGGTCTTTTCAAAGCGCGGGCAGCATTTAGCTGGAAGTCCATCCAGGTAACGTGACTGGCAAACAAACTGGACAAAAAGATCACGACTTCCGACATTTCAATCTCACGCCGCAGAAAAGCACGCATCATTTCCTTGTCGGTACCAGGATCCTGATCGGGAGAGCTACAGTTCTTGTAGTAGAAATTCCTTGCGCTCTCCAGGTACTCAAGCAGCCGAAAATATTCATCATTCGGTTGCCAAACATGACTTACAAAGATTCTGATTGGGTTTTCTTGTGACATTCGGTATTCCCCCCCAATTCATGCCCGACCAGTGCCTAGACTAACTGGCCCGATTCTAGCGCATAGCAAAATCGCGTGCCCGCGAACCGAAGTCGCTATAATAACCCAGTCGGGTCCGCCTGCCTGTGTAGACCGCAGCGCCCCCCTTTGAACGTCCCCGAGTTGATTAGTCACAAATTCATGCGCTTACTGCTTTGGAATATACGCTACGCTTCTGGTCACGGCCCCAGATTCCACTTTCCCGTGCCCGGAGCCGGCTACCTGCGGAGCAGCCGCGCCAATCTCGCACGCATCACTACCTTCATCCACTCATATACTCCCGATATCGTGGGCTTGATCGAAGTGGATACCGGATCGATCCGCTCCGGCCTGGTCAATCAGGCTGAGGAAATCGCCAAGTCACTCGGGCATTTTTCCATTTACCAGTGCAAATATGGCCAGGAGTCGCTAAATCGGGGCATTCCGATTGTGCGCAAGCAGGCAAATGCTTTTCTTGCAGCCCCGAGTATCCAGGGAGAACGATTTCACTACTTTGACACCGGCATCAAGCGCCTGACTATCGAACTGGAACTCGAGTTCGTATCAGTGTTCCTGGTGCACTTGTCGCTGAAGTATCGCCACCGACAATTTCAGCTCAGATCTCTGCACGAGCTCGTGAAAAAGTCTACCAAGCCGGTCATCGTCGCAGGTGATTTCAACACCTTTTGGGGGGACCATGAAATTTACCTGTTCATGGCCGCAGCCGGCCTGACCAGCGCAAACGTAGCCGGCCTGCCTACTTATCCATCGAATACCCCGCGCAAGGAACTGGACTTTGTTTTATATGGCAAGGGGATCGAGGTAACACATTTTGAAACGCCCAGGGTTGGATTCTCCGATCATCTTCCCCTGGTTTGTGATTTCGAACTGACTTGAAACTACGACCTGCGGGATTGATTTCGTTATGCGTAATTGCCACCCTGACGGGGACTTCATATCATCCGTCCTGATTATCGGTATACAGCCGGCTTATCGCGCAATTGCACTCGCAAGTAACCAGGATTCGCACACCGAGGAAAGCGCATGAAAGACTCGACTACCACTCGCCACTGGCACCTGAAACGGGATATCGACGGGATCTGCCGGTTGATTTTTGACAAGGACGGCGCGAGCACCAATGTGCTGTCCGGCGAGGTAATGCTGGAACTTAATGACCGGCTTGCTGAACTGGAGTCCGATCTGCCCAAGGGCCTGATCGTGATGTCAGGCAAGGCCAACGGCTTTATCGCTGGCGCTGACATCAGCGAATTCCGGAATATTGACGACGAACAGCACGCACGGGAGTTGGTGGCCCAGGGCCAAAGTGTGATTCGGCGCCTGGCGGCCCTGAAATGCCCCACCGTGGCGGCAATTAACGGATTTGCCCTGGGCGGTGGACTTGAATTAGCCATGGCCTGCGATTACAGGGTGATCGTGGACAATCCGAAGGCAGTCGTAGGGCTCCCCGAGGTGAAACTCGGTCTGCACCCGGGATTTGGCGGGACCGTGCGCGCGGTTGACCTGGCAGGCCCCATACAGGGTCTGCAACTGATGCTGACCGGTTCCATGACGCGGCCGGCCAAGGCACGCACCCTGGGCCTGGTAGACAAGGTGGTGGACGAAGACGATCTGGAGACTGAGGCGCGTAAACTGCTGCGAAAAGCGCCACCGGTAAGAAAGCCAGGCATTCGCAATCGCCTGTTGAATCTGCCGCCGCTGCGAGATTTCCTGGCCAAGAAGATGGCCCAGCAGGTCTCGCGCAAAGCCAGGCCGGCGCACTACCCTTCTCCATTCGCCATGATAGAACTGTGGCGACAGTTTGGCTCCGCCGATGAGGCTACACGCTGGCATGAGGAGGCGGTGAGCTTCGCCCGCATGTTGTTGACGGACGCCTCGCGAAACCTGGTCAGGGTTTTCTTCCTGCAGGATCGGATGAAAGCACTGGGAGGCAAGAAAAAGTTCACATTCAGGCGTGTACACGTGGTCGGTGCGGGGGTCATGGGTGGAGATATTGCAGCCTGGTGTGCCCTGAGAGGCCTGAAGGTCACCCTGCAAGATCGGGAAATGAAGTACGTCGAGCCGGCCCTGGAGCGCGCGCAGAAGTTATTCAAAAAGAAGATTCGCGACCCCTTGCTGCGTAAAGCGGCGACGGAGCGCCTGGTGGCGGACGTGGACGGCTCGGGAGTGGATGATGCCGATGTCATCATTGAGGCCATCTTCGAAAATGCCGAGGCCAAGATGGCCTTGTATGCGGACATGGAACCGCGCATGAAACCAGGTGCGCTGCTGGCAACCAACACTTCAAGCATCCCTTTGGAAACCCTGCGTGAGGGTCTGCTTCGCCCGAACGGTTTGATCGGGCTGCACTTCTTTAACCCTGTGGCGATGATGCCGCTGGTGGAGGTCATTCACACCCGCGAGGCCGACGCCGAATCCATCGACCTGGGTCTGGCATTTTGCAAACGCATAGACAAACTACCCCTGCCCTGCCTGAGCGGGCCGGGTTTCCTGGTCAACCGGGTCCTGGGTCCGTACATGATGGAGGCGCTACTGGCTGCCGAGGAAGGCATTCCACTGGCAATGATCGACAAGACTGCGCTGGAATTTGGCATGCCCATGGGACCGATTGAACTGGTGGATGCGGTGGGTGTAGACGTGGCCTATCACGTGGGTCAAATTCTCGGTGAGGCTTTCGGGGCACCTGTTCCGGGCAACCTCAAGAAGATGGTGGACGCCAAACAGCTGGGCAAGAAAACAGGCAAGGGCTTTTACGAGTACAAAGACGGCAAGCCCATAAAACCCGCGGTTGGCGATGCCATCATGCCTGAGGACCTGCCAGACAGGCTGGTCCTGGCGATGGTCAACGAGGCAGTGGCCTGCCTGCGTGAGGGCGTGGTCAGCGATGCGGACCTGGTCGACGCAGGAGTCATTTTTGGTACCGGTTTCGCGCCCTTCAGGGGAGGGCCAATCAGCTATGCGCGGGCGCGCGGGGTCAAGGCGATTTATGAGCGCCTGGCGGAACTGGAACGAGAGCACGGTCCACGTTTCAAGGCAGACCCGGGCTGGAATCAACCAGAGCTTTGGACATAAGTCGGAAAGATAGGCAAATTAAGGCCTTATGATACTATGGCCACTTCACCTGATATGGCCGGAACGGACCGGTAAGGGTGGACTGTGGTTCTTAAGATAATTGCCCTAAAGCAAAAAGCAAGACACGGATAATCGGACTCGTAGAATTTATGGTTGAACAGACGGTAAGCACCAGCCTGCTAAAGACTTTTTCTCCGCTGGACGGATTGAAGAAAGAAAATCTGCATGCGCTGGTAAAAAAAACAGCCATACGCGAACTTCCTTCGGGACGTTTCCTGTTCAAGCAGGGCGATATGGAAAATCGCACGATATACCTGATCAAGGGCGAGCTTGAGCTCAGCCGGGATGGCACGGTCCTGTCAATACTCAAAGGTGGCTCGCCCGAAACGCGTAATCCGGTTTCGCCGGGGCTGCCACGCAAGGCGAGTGCCAGGACCCTGACCAACGTGAGCTATATATCTATCGACAGCGACCTGCTGGACGTAATGCTTACCTGGGACCAGACCGGAACCTATGAAGTAGGCGATTTGCGAGATGGCGGGGAAGTCACCGAGAACGACGACTGGATGACCACTCTGCTGCAAACCACTGCCTTTCACAAGATTCCACCTGCCAACATTCAGGCAATCTTCATGCGTATGCAGCAAGTCAACTACAAGGCTGGCGATGTTGTCATCAGGCAAGGGGAAGAGGGGGATTTCTTCTATGTCATCACCAAGGGAAAATGCGTGGTGACCCGCGAGACCCCCTTGAACAAGGAAGGCATAAAGCTGGCTGAATTGAAGGTAGCCGACACCTTTGGCGAGGAGGCCCTGATCTCGGACGCCAAACGTAACGCAACTGTCACGATGGCTGTTGATGGATCAGTGATGCGCCTGGCCAAGGATGATTTTAAAACTCTGCTCAATGAGCCTATGTTGCAGTGGGTGGACAAGGACGAGGCGAATAAAATTATCATGCAGGGCGGAGCCTGGTTGGATGTACGCCTGCCAAGTGAATATCAGAATTTCCACCAGCCCGGCGCCATCAACATTCCCCTGTATTTCATTCGCATGAAGCTCAGCTCTCTGGACAAGAGCAGGCGCTACGTTGTGGTGTGTGATACAGGACGACGCAGCTCAGCCGGCGCATATATCCTGTGTGATCGTGGCTTTGATGCCTGTGTGCTCAAAGGCGGGATTAGCATCTCTGGCCAATCAGCGGACAAGCCTCGCTGATCTCCTGACCCGGGCGCGTCTCACATGGTGTGTGTCGGTTTATCCCCGCCCAGGGCGCCTGCTAGATAGTTCTCGATCTTTTTCTGGGTATTACCCCTGTCCTGGGAGCTGAATTGAACACCGATGCCCGCGGTACGCCGGCCCTGTGCTCCCTTGGGGCTCACCCACACCACCTTGCCCGCCACTGGAATCTTTTCTTCCTCGCCCATGAGGTTCAACAGCATAAAGACCTCATCTCCCAGGTTGTAGGCGGTGGAGGTCGGAATAAATAGACCACCGTTGCCGATAAACGGCATGTAGGCAAGATACAGCGCGCTCTTGTCCTTGATGGTCAGTGTCAATAATCCCGGCTTGCTCATATTTCAACCTCATTCTGCAATTGGCAGAACTCGTTTCAGCCCGTGTGCCCAAGGTATCAGCACAGCCTCCATGAGACTTTGCTTGTTCACCGTTGTCTCCAGCAGGCGAAATGCACGATTCACATCGTCCATATACTTAAAAATCATTTTTAACTCAATGTTTTGGATGAAACTTTCAAGCTTCTCCCCGTCAACTCCATCCAAGCTTATGTCAAGAGTGCCGAGGCTGCGCCCTCGAATCAAGTGACCAGTCCACATTTTCAACCACTCCAGACATAGAGCGGGATTCTTGCCCGCCCACTCGAAGGCCACCGTTGTGGGATCGGCCCGGCCTGCCACAATAGCCCCGATCTGTTGCTCCAGGCTGACAATCCGCGCCGCATAGCCGGCCTTGTTCAGTTCAACAGCCTTAAGCGGCGCACCGCCAGCAAAGGCCAGGGCCGGCCCCCAATTCGCTCCCCCGTGTTCCTTGGCCAACCAGTCCAGGGCAGCCTCGCGCCCGGGCGGTTTGATTTCCATTTTTTGGCATCGACTGAGAATAGTCGCCGGCAGCCTGGATGGCCGGGCGGTAACCAGTATGAGCAGTGTTCTGTCAGTGGGCTCTTCCAAGGTTTTGAGGAGACTGTTGGCCGAGCTTGCATTCATGGCGTCCGCCGGATACACCAGTGCCACCTTCTCGGCGCCGCGATAGCTCTTCATACCCAGGTGACCGATCATATCCCTGACCTGCTGTACGGCGATCCGGGTCTTGTCTTCCTCGACCGTCAGACAAACGTAATCGGGATGAGATTCTGCGGCGATCAGCAGGCAATTGCCACAGCAACCACAGGCAAGTTCCTCACCCTTGGCCTGTTGGCAGAATATTCGGGCTACCAGGACCAGAGCGAACCGTTGCTTGCCAACCCCTTCGGGGCCGGTGATCAGCAGGGAATGCGGCAAGCGGTCAGATTCGAGGGTGCTCATCAGGGTCCGCCAGGCCGGCTCCTGCCATGGGTACAGCGTAAGGGCACTCACAAAGCTTCCCCTTGATGCCAGGTTTCCCAGGCTTGCTCCAGGACGCGCGTAATCTCGTCTTGCACCTGGCTGATACTGCCCTCTGCTCTGACCACCTTTATGCGGGCGGGCTCAGCCTTTGCCAGCCGCAGATAACCCTGCCTCACTCGCTCAAAAAATTGCACGGTTTCCTGCTCGAACCGATCAGCCGGACCTCGCTTGCCCGCCCTCGCAAGCCCTAGCTCTACCGGAGCATCCAGGAGAAGGGTCAGGTGTGGCCGCAAGTCACCTTGCACTTGCTGCTCCAGTAGCTGGATGCCGGCCATGTCCATGCCCCGCCCTGCTCCTTGGTAGGCATACGTGGCATCGGTGAAGCGATCACACAACACCCACCGACTCTGCGCCAGGGCCGGCAAAATTCGGTTTTGTATATGGACTGCGCGGGCGGCGAACATCATGAGCAGCTCGGCATTTTCCGGCATATTTTCACTGCGAGGTGCCAACAGCACGTCGCGAATCTGCTCCGCCAGGGGCGTACCACCGGGCTCACGGGTCGTCTCCACCCTCACGCCCCTGGTTTCCAGCCACGTCTGGATAAATGCCATCTGGGTGGACTTACCCACTCCCTCGATGCCTTCCACGGTGATAAATCGCGCCTGCATTGACCGCCTCTACTTGGAATCTGTTCGTTTCTGTCTGAGCTTGGCCAGGTAGCGTGCCACTGCCTGGTTATGCTCTTCCAGAGTACTGGAGAAATAATGCCCTCCGTCATCCTCGCCGGTCGCTACGAAATACAAGGCTGTGCCGGCGGCCGGCTGCGTGGCAGCCTGCAGGGCTTCCCGGCCAGGCAGGCAAATAGGTGTCGGGGGCAGACCCAAACGGGTGTAGGTATTGTAAGGTCCGTCGCGCTCCAGGTCAGCCCTGCGCAGATTTCCGTCAAACGCAGGACCGAGCCCGTAAATTACCGTGGGGTCGGTTTGTAGACGCATCCGTTTTGACAGCCTGCGGGTGAACACACCGGCGATAGCCGGTCGCTCTGAAGCCAACGCGGTTTCCTTTTCCACGATGGATGCCAGGATCAGCGCTTCGTAGGCGTCCTTGAGCGGGATATCAGGCGCCCTCGCACTCCAGGCCGTTTCCAACTCCTGATCCATGCGCTGCTTGGCCAGCTTAAGTAGGGCACTTGTATGCGTCCCCCGCGCTACATGATAGGTATCAGGGAAAAACCTGCCCTCTGGGTGGCTGCCCGCAAGGCCAAGCTCTGCCATCACGCTTGCATCACTCTGATCAGAGATATCGTTCTCCAGCACCTCGGTGCCGGCCAATCGCCCGAGCATCTCCTGGTAGGTCCAGCCTTCGACCAGGGTGATGGCATGCAGCAGTACGCGGCCCTCCAACAGCCTTGCAAGCACCTGTCGCGGGCTGATGCGGGGCTGAAGCAGATATTCCCCGGCCTGGATGCGCGTGGCATTCCCGTCCAGCCTCACAGCGATCTCAAACACTCTTGGGTATTTGATTACGCCCTCCCGGGCCAAGGTCGACGCAACCTGTCGAACGCTGCTACCCGGCACGATATCAAGCCGCACCTCGGCCTGGTGGGGTCCTGCCGCATCCATGATCTGGTTCAACACCCACCAACTGCCGGCCACTGTTACGATGCCGAAAAGCAGGACGATTGCCAGGAATTTCAGGCCTGCCCGCACTGGCGAATCCCCCGGCCGGCCAAATACCCCTGCAGTTCCCGACAAACCGGATGGTCTGCATAGCCGTGGCCATCCAACTCACGCACCGGCCACAATCCTGCCAGGGCGTTGGAAAGAAACAATTCATCGGCGTCCAACGCATCCTGCAGTGACAGGTCAGTCTCGTTCCAGGCCACCTTAAGTGCCTGGCAAGCCAATCGGACCTGCTCCCGCATTACCCCATCCACACCACAACGGTGCAATGCCGGGGTAGAGAGGATGCGGTCACGCACCAGGTAAAGATTGCTCATGCTTCCACAAACCAGCCTGTCTTCCGTGTCCAGCATTATACCTTCAGCGATATTCGGATCAGACCACTCGGAACGCGCCAGAACCTGTTCGAGTCGGTTCAGGTGTTTTATGCCTGCCAGCGCCGGCTGAATCGCAAGCCGATGTGCGCACACCCGGGCCCTCACTCCCTGCCTGGAATTGCTCTCAGGATGTGCTGGCCATGCCCCGGCGTAGATTATCCGGGTCGGCTGGATATGTTCTGGGGGACGATAGCCTCGCGCCGAGATACCGCGCGTGAGAATCAGTTTCACTACGCCCTTGTTCATAGACGCCGAGGCCAGCCGAATTTCACTCTCAAGTTGTACCAGGTCGACAAAGGGAAATTTTAGCCGCGCCGTCCCGCGGCCCAGCCGCGCCAGGTGAAACTCCAGCAGCTGTGGATGACCGTCAAACACGGCAATGGTTTCAAACAAGCCGTCACCGTATTGCAGGCCGCGGTCAGACGCGTCCAGAAACTGTGACGGTTCGCCGTTAATCCAGATTTTATCAGTCATCCGTGTTTACAATCGCCTTGACCAGGCCCTTGGCCTTCGCGCGCGTCTCCTGAAGTTCCAGCATCGGTACCGAGTCTGACACGATACCGGCTCCGGCGGAGAAACTCAGGTTATTTCCACGCTTCACCAGCGTTCGAATAAGGATATTCAGATCCATGCTCCCGTCCCGGTTCAAATATCCGAGTGAACCGGTGTAGGCTCCGCGCGGGCCGGTTTCCAATTCATGGATCAATTGCATACAACGCACTTTCGGACAACCGGTAATGGTACCGCCGGGAAAGACCGCAGCGATCACCCCGCCAGGTGTGGTTCCAGGCGATAATTCGCCACGTACATTTGAAACAATATGGTGCACATGGGCATAGGATTCGAGCACCATGTATTCATTGACCTCGACCGTACCCGCCTTGCAGACCCGTCCCAGGTCGTTGCGTTCGAGGTCGATCAGCATCACGTGTTCGGCCCGTTCCTTCGGATTACTAATCAATTCCTGCATCAGCGCTGCATCCGCCTCGGGCGTCTTGCCACGCGGCCGGGTTCCGGCGATAGGCCGGGTTTCGACCCTGTTCAGCCTGGTACACACCAACCTCTCCGGCGAAGAACTCAGCACCCAGGTGTCATCCCATCTGGCCAGGGCCGAGAACGGTCCCGGATTGGAACGTATCAAGCGCGCAAAGAGTTGCACGGCTGGCACCGGTTCGGCTAATTCAGCCTTCCATGTTCGCGCCAGATTCGCCTGGTATACATCCCCTGATGCGATATACCGCTTGGCCTGGTCCACTGCCTCCAGGTAGGGCCGGGCGGAGTCCTCCTGCAAGCTTTCGAATCGCACGTGCTCCGGGACTGCTACAGCATTTGCCAGCGCAAGGTCGCGACGTATACGTTCGAGGTGCTGCGGACACTCCGGCTCGCAAACCAGCCAGGTTTCGTTCTTGAGTCGGTCGACGATAATGGCAGCCGGAATACGCACGGCAAAGGCCACAGGTAGATCCGGGTGCGCTTCCAGATGCAAGACACGCTCAATCTCTGCAGCCATCTCATAAGCCAGGAATACGAACCAGCCACCACTGAATGGCAAACAGAACTCCGGGTCTGCTTCCGTTTTTTCACTTGCCCACCAGCTATCCAGGGCGCGCAGGAAGCGGCCCTTGTCGGGCCCGCAATCACGACCATGTAGCATGCCGGACTGATCCAGCCAAAGCCTCTCACCCGGAGCGGCCATCAATATGTCGTAGCGGCCCTCGACCGTGCCACTGGCGCTGGAACATAGATAAAAAGGGTAATAGTCCGGATTCGCTGCCTGCATACCCAGCAGGTCGGCCGGGACGACATCATCGGCACGCTGAATAATGATTTTGCCCTGATTTACCACGGGGCAACCTGGGACCTAGTCAAAACGCTGAAAAAGCAGGGTTCCGTTGGTGCCACCGAAACCGAAGGAATTGGACATGGCGTATTGAATTTTTTGTACCCGGGCGTGGTTAGGTACGTAGTCCAGATCACACAGTGGGTCCGGGTTCTCCAGGTTGATAGTCGGAGGTATCACGCCATCCCGCAGAGCCAGGACACTGAAAACAGCCTCCACCGCACCGGCTGCACCCAGCAAATGCCCCGTCATGGACTTGGTCGAACTCACTGCCAGATTATAGGCGTGGTCACCGAAAGCGCTCTTGATGGCAGCAGTTTCCGCTGCATCTCCAAGCTGGGTGGATGTGCCGTGGGCATTAATGTATTCCACCTGGGTGGCGGATACACCGGCATCTCTAAGTGCGTTTTGCATGCACAGGCTGGCGCCGGCCCCCGTATCCAGCGGGGCCGTGATGTGGTGCGCATCACCGCTCATGCCAAAGCCGACCAGTTCAGCATAGATCGTCGCTCCACGGGCGCGCGCATGCTCCAGCTCTTCCAAGACCATGGCACCGGCACCGTCCGCCAGGACAAATCCGTCCCGGTCGCGGTCCCAGGGCCGACTAGCGCCCTCAGGATCGTCGTTCCGGGTAGACAATGCCCTGGACGAGCAAAATCCGCCATAAGAGAGCTCGGCGGTAGCCATCTCGGCACCCCCGGCAATCATTACATCGGCGTCGCCATACTGAATCGTCCGGGCAGCGATGCCGATACAGTGAGTACCTGTTGTGCAGGCGGTTACCAGCGAAAGGTTCGGCCCTGTGATTCCGCGCCTGATGGACAGGTGCCCAGAAATCATGTTGATGATGCTAGCCGGGACAAAGAAAGGAGAAATCTTGCGCGGACTGCCCGACTCCAGGTACTTGCGATAGTTGTCCTGGATGGTGGTTACACCGCCGATACCGGCTCCGATGGCCACGCCGTAGCGATGAGCCACTGCCTCGGTAATTTCGCAGCCTGAATCCAGAACGGCCATCTCCGCCGCCCCGATACCGTAATGCATGAAAGGATCCATTTTCCTGGCGTCCTTGGGCGCCAGGAAATCATCCACTTCAAAGTCGGTGACAGCTCCGCCTATGTGGGCGCTGAAATTTGATACGTCGAATCGGCTGATCTTGCTGATGCCGCTACGGCCAGCAAGAATATTTTCCCAGGCTTTATCTACACCGGTCCCCACCGGGGAAACAATGCCCAGGCCCGTGACTACAACGCGCCGCTTGCTCAAGGGAAGCCTCTGGTATTCAACGTCAGGTGAAAGAGACGCCGACGCCCCGGTAAGGGGCACCGGTCTCAAGATCGACGATCAGGCCTGGCCTTTGCGCTCAACAATATAGTCTATGGCCAACTGTACGGTGGTGATCTTCTCAGCATCTTCGTCAGGAATTTCGGTTTCGAATTCCTCTTCCAATGCCATTACCAACTCAACTGTATCCAGCGAATCGGCGCCAAGGTCATCTACGAAAGAAGCTTCATTAGTGACTTCAGTTTCTTTCACGCCGAGCTGTTCGGCTACGATGGCTTTCACCTGCTTTTCGATTTGTTCAACGTTACTCATTGCAGAATTTTCCTCTTCGGGAACAGCAGTATTAATAAAGTGGTACGGATCAAACTCCTCAGCGGGCATATTCTAGTGGAAACGCGTTTTGCAAATCCACCTGCTTTTCGTGCCCACCTATCCCTCCTACCCAATCCGATGCTTACAGCTGCCAACCATCAGATGGAGACTGAGAGGGCGCAGAAACGATCAGACGCGGCATTCTACACCCAATTCAAAGCCTAAATCATATACATTCCGCCATTTATGTTCAGTGTTTCCCCAGTGATATAACCCGCATGCTGCGATGCAAGAAATGCAACCGCATAGGAAATATCCTCTGGATTACCTAGCTTGTTCAGCGGAATCTGGCTGGTCAGGGCCGATCTTTGTTCGTCAGTCATGGCCATTGTCATATCTGTTTCAATGAATCCAGGAGCGACCGTATTTACGGTAATTCCGCGTGAACCAACTTCCCTGGCCAGGGATTTGGAGAATCCGATAATGCCGGCCTTGGCCGCGGCATAATTGGTCTGCCCGGCGTTACCCATCACGCCCACCACAGAGGCGATGTTGATAATGCGCCCATAACGGGCCTTCATCATTCCTCGCAGACAGGCCTTGCAAGTCCTATACAGCGAACTGAGATTGGTGT
>JAPHSC010000375.1 GCA_026193125.1 Gammaproteobacteria bacterium | reverse complement strand
CTCGGATACCAGGCCGGCATCACCTATGTCGCCCCTGATGAAGACGTGCCTGCTGTCATCACGCAAGGGGCGCAAGGTGTCGAGGTTTCCGGCATAGGTCAGAACATCGAGATTGACGATTCGCAGATCACGGGTTTGGGAAAGGCTGCGCAACACGTAGTTGCCGCCGATGAATCCGGCGCCGCCGGTTACGAGCAAAGTACGCATGATTTATCCCTTTCGGGTCAGAACGGTATATCGTCTTCTGCGAAGTTGTCGTCAACCGGATCCGGAGCGGATTGTGACGGAGCCTGGTTGGATTGGGCCGGCTTGTTGTCCCGGAAACCACCGCCTGCGGGCCGCTGCGGCGCGTCACCACCACGGCTGCCCAGCATCTGCATTTCGTTGGCTACGATTTCGGTCGTGTAGCGGTCCTGCCCGTCCTGGCCTTGCCATTTGCGGGTCTGCAACCTGCCCTCCACATAAACCTGGCTGCCTTTGCGGAGGTATTCACCCGCGATCTCGGCAAGACGGCTGAAGAACACCACGCGGTGCCACTCAGTTTTCTCCTGCTGCTCACCGGTTTGCTTGTCTTTCCAGGACTCGCTGGTCGCGATATTGATATTGGTTATGGCCGCACCGCTGGCGGTATAGCGGGTCTCGGGATCCGCGCCCAGGTTGCCGACCAGAATGACTTTATTTACACCACGCGCCATCAGGCACCTCCTTAGAATTTGATGAGAGAAAGTGTAGCACAGTCACCGCGCCGCTCCTGTCGGAAAAACACCCTTTGAGGTCAGTTTCAGGACGATTCCCCAGAGCAGGCTGGTGATGCTGGCGGCGACCAATGCGACCTGGCTTCCGAACCGCCCCAGCAACCATCCGCCCAGGACTCCACCGGCAAATGCTCCAAGAAACTGGAAGGTGCTGTAAACCCCCAGCCGGCGGCCCCGGCCCCGGCTTCCCGTGATGCGGGAAAGCAGTGACGGCATGGCCGCCTCGAGCAGGTTGAACCCCAGAAAATAGATGGCGAGAAGAACACCCAGCACGGCCAGGCTCGCGCTGACCGGCAGAACCCCGACAGCGAGCGCCAGCACGAAAAAAGCCCACGGCAACATGCTGCGCTCGGACAGGTTTGCCCCGACCCGCCGGAGAATCGGCAGCATCAGGACGACCGAGCCAAACATGGCCGGCACGTAAATTTTCCAGTGCGAGGTCAGAACAAACCCAAACTCTCCGACCAGCATTGGTGGCAGGGTCACGAAAAGCAGAGTCATCACGGCATGCAACAGAAAGACGCTGAATGAAAGCATCCAGACCGGACGCATATCAAACACGTGGTCCTGCTCCGGTTCCTCCATGGGTGGCGTCGCCCGCGGCAGCGTCAGCACCAGCCCCATGCCGAAAATCGCGAAGACGACGGTCAGCCAGAACAATCCCTGCAAACCGAGCAGGGTCGCCAGTGGCACGGACAGTCCCATGGACAACAGGAACGCGCCGCCAATTCCAATTCCGATAATGGCCATAATGACCGGCCGGCGCTCAGGCCGTGTCAGGTCAGCAGCCAGGGCCATGGCGACGCCCGCAATCGCGCCGCAGCCCTGCAGGGCGCGGCCAACGATCAGCATGTTCATGGATTCCGCCAGCGCAGCAACTACTCCGCCCACTGCAAACAGGCCAAGCCCCAACAGCAGCACCGGCTTTCGGCCCCAGCGATCAGAAAGCCAGCCAAAAGGCTGCTGAAGCACCGCCTGCGTCAGTCCGTACACGCCCACTGCGAAACCCGCCGCCTGCGGCGTAAAGCCCGGCATACCTTCCGACAGGATCATGAACACGGGCAGTATCAGGAACAAACCCAGCATGCGGAGCGTGATAACGCCCGACAGCGTGGCGGCGAACCTCAGTTCCCGGGCATTCTCATTGACTGAAGACAACGGCGGACTCCTGAAAGGAATGGCATTATATGTGGTTCGGCCTTGTGTTAACACCGGCCGGAATTATAATTGTCCAAATTCCGAGGTAAGGAAGATAATGGATCGTTCCAATGTCCGGACGGCCACGCAGGCTGCCGCAGCGACTGATATTCAGCATGTGTTTGATTTATGTGCTGATGAAATGTCATCAGTGAACCACCTGATCCGGGAAAGCCTGGATTCGAATGTCGTGCTGATCCGGCAAATTTCCGAATACATTATCGGCTCGGGCGGTAAACGCCTGCGGCCGATACTCGTGTTGCTCGCTGCGCGCGCCTGCGGCTACCCGGGAGCCGGGCACATTGCCGTTGCGGCCATCATCGAATTCATCCATACCGCGACTCTGCTGCACGATGATGTGGTCGATGAATCCGACTTGCGGCGGGGCAAGGAATCGGCGCACGCCGTGTGGGGAAATGCCGCCAGCGTGCTGGTCGG
>JAPHSC010000371.1 GCA_026193125.1 Gammaproteobacteria bacterium | reverse complement strand
GAAACAGGTAGCGGTATCCCCCGGGACTCTTCGATGATCTGCCTGGCGCGATCCCAGTCGATATCCCGACTGGCCAGGCGGGAGTCTTGCAGCAGGCGTCCCTGGATTTCCTCCCAGTGACCGGACCAGGTCTCGTCTTCCTCAAAAGGCGGGTGTGCCTCCAGGTATAAAAGACCATCCGCTTCGGCCAGCATAATCGGCTCACCAATAATGGTTACCGGGGTACCCAACGGCACCCGTGGATACAAGCTTTCGATGTCTTCCGGATACAGCCGCACACAACCGTGGCTGACACGCATACCCACACCATAGGGCTTGTTGGTACCGTGGATCAGGTAACCGGGCAAATCCAGCAGTATCGCGTAGGCCCCCAGCGGGTTATCCGGACCGGGGCCGATCTGCGCAGGCAATGGGTCACCCGCCTCGGCGTGTTCCGCACGGATTGAGGCGGGAACAAACCACACCGGTTCCTTCGCTTTTGACACGACCTTCGCCGCGCCGGTCGGCGTCGCCCAGCCTTCGCGTCCGACACCGATCGGGTAAGTGGCGAGCAACACGCCGTCCTGGTCAAAGTGGAACAGGCGTCGGCTTGCGAGGTTCAACACCAGGCCTTCGCGCTGCTGTGGCAGGATCATGCGGGTGGGCAGTAATACCACCGTACCCTCTCCCGGCAGCCAGGTGTCTACCCCGGGGTTGGCATGCCGTATCTCATCGATTCCAAGACCGTGGGCCCTGGCGATCTCCGGCAGAGTATCCTCGCGATAAAGGCTGATCCATTGCAGCTGTCCGTGTATGTCTGACCCCGCCGGCCCGGGCAGCGCTTCGCGCTCGATAGCCACCTCGTCGGGTTCCACCGGGACAGCCACGGGTACCGGGGATACCGGTGGTTCGATCCGCGGCGCCTCATCGACAACAGGCTCGGGCTGCCAACCGACGCAGCCATCACACAGCGCGCATACAAGCAGGATGGGTAAGAGTCGGTAAATGGACATCTGCGGCAGACTGGCGGGCGGGGGCATCCTGGCACTCGCCAGAACTAACGCCGCCTCGCTACGGCGTCCTGCAGGCCCACATTGTTCTTCTTGAACACCTGGTCGGCGCGGTAGCTTGAGCGCACCAGCGGGCCCGCCACCACTTCCATGAAGCCCATCTCAAGACCCCACTGCCGATAACGCTCGAACTCGGCCGGGCTTACAAAACGCTCCACCGCGAGATGATTGACCGTTGGTCTGAGGTATTGCCCCAGGGTCAGGATATCCACACCGGCTGTGCGACAGTCTTGCATGGCTTGCAGGATTTCATCCTCGGTTTCTCCGAGACCCAGCATCACGCTGGTCTTGGTTGTGACATGTGGTCTGAATACCTTGGCATGGGCCAGTACGGCCAGGGTCTGCTCATAGCCCGCGCGCGGATCGCGCACCGGGTGGGTCAGCCGACGGACCGTCTCGAGATTCTGTGCGAACACGTCCAGGCCGGAATCCACCACCACTTCCACACTCGGAAGATGCCCACAGAAATCGGGTGTCAGGGCCTCCACCGCCGTCTCCGGATTCACCTGCTTGATCGCTTGCACACAGGCCGCGTAATGAGCGGCTCCTCCGTCCTGCAGGTCATCCCTGTCCACCGAGGTAATCACCACGTATTTCAGCCCCATTATCTGTACCGACCTGGCCGTGTTCGCGGGTTCCTGCGAATCCAGCCAACCCCTGGGATTGCCGGTATCCACCGCGCAGAAACGGCAGGCACGGGTGCATACAGAGCCCATCACCATGATGGTTGCGGTGCCGCCGTTCCAGCACTCGCCAATATTCGGACACATGGATTCTTCACATACCGTAGCAAGTTTGTGTTCGCGAACATTCTTGCGTACACCCTCGAAGCCCTTGCCCGCCGGCATCGGCGCACGCAACCAGTCAGGTTTGCGTTGACGTACCTGGTCCGCATTCTCGCCACGGGACTTCACGCCATGCTTGATAGCTGTAACACCGGTTTCCGGGTTGGTGTACTTGCTGCCCGCCCTCACCACCGGGATTCCCTTGAATTCACTCAATGACTTCTTCCTGGCGTCTGCCGTGCCCAATGAACTGATGCCGCATTGTCGCATAGCCCTTTGGCCTGACCCAAGTCCTGGTCGGGCAGCCGGCTGCAAACCGCGCGAATCATGGGACGATGTACATCGGGCACGACAAAGCCCGCGGCGGGGCGGCGGTCCACAGACCACAGATTCTCACTTTAGCAACTTACTTGCATTATGCTTGCCGCATACATTCTCAAGAATTGGAAAAAAGCAATGACTAGACATAGTTTCACTGCCCTGCTGGGTGTCCTTCTGTTCGCCGCCAGTCTGACTGGGCAGGCCGCCAACGACACCATCCGCAGCAATCTTTTCGCCGACGCAGACGAGGTCCGACAGGCCGCTATCGAGGCCGAGGCCGCCCTGCTCGCGCCACGCAGCTTCGAGCGCGCCGGCAAGTCCTACCAAAGCGCAGAAAAGAACCTGGCAAGAGGCCAGAAAGTGGATCGCATTCGGCGCGACCTGGACAGCGCGGTGGTGGAATACCGCAAGTCTATTACCTCCGCGGAACTCGCCAAGGTCACATTTGCCAACATGATAAAGGGGCGTAATGACGCCCTCGCCGCCCAGGCTCCACTCATGGCGACAGAACTATGGAATTCTGCCGAGCGGGAGTTCCGTAATGCCGCCATCGAACTTGAGGTCGGCGACTTGCGGTCGGCGCGCAAGCGCGAGGCCTCGGCAGAGACGGACTACCGCGACGCCGAACTACAGGCGATCAAGGTCAGCATGCTCAGCGAAACCCGCAGATTGCTGAAGGAGGCCGATGACAAGAGTGCCGGGCGCTATGCTCCGACTACCCTGCGCACCGCCCAGGCCTTGCTGATACGGGCCGAGAAGGAGCTTGAGGAAAACCGCTACGACGCCGACCTGCCGCGCAGCCTGGCGCGACAGGCGCGCTACGAAGCGCTGCATGCCATTTACCTGGCGGCCTATCTGCGCGCGGCGCGTGACAGCGACTTGAGCTACGAGGACCTGGTATTGGAGTGGGAACGCCCGATACACGAGATTGCGGCTGCCGCAGACCTGGCGGCCGAACTGGACCAGGGTTATGCCAAGCCCACTGCGCAGATCATTGAGTACATAGAGAACCTGCGCATTGAAAGACATTCTCTGCAGCAGGATTTGCTGGAGAAAGATCAGCGCATTGAATCCATGCAGCAGGAAATCTCCGTGCTTGACCAGAATCTGGGCGGCGCGCGCGAGGAGCGCATGGCCCTGGCCCAGCAGCTGGCCAGCCAGGAACGCGTGCGCGAACAGGTCAAGCAGGTAGAAAGCATGTTCTCCCGCCCTGAGGCGCTGGTGTTCCGTGACGGCAATGATATTTATATTCGCCTGGTAGGCTTGAATTTCGAGGTGGGCCGGGCAGAAATTGCCCCCGAGAATTACCCCCTGCTGAGCAAGGTCCAGGATGCCCTGCGGGTATTCCCCGAGGCTTCCATGGTGGTTGAAGGTCACACAGATTCTCACGGAAGCGACCAAACCAACCTCAGCCTGTCACAGCAACGCGCGATGGCGGTGCGCGGATACCTCATGAACAGCATGGCTCTGAATCCCCAACTGATTACCGCAGTCGGGTATGGTGAATCACAGCCGGTGGCCAATAACGAAACGCCCGAGGGTCGTCGACGCAATCGGCGCATCGACATCCGTATCCAGCCCAGTGCAGATATACACTAGGGATTTCTGATTTATTGCGGGCGAAGTCCAAAACGCTGCGTAAAACGCACCCTGCAGCAGGGGTGGCAACCCAGAAGTTGGGTTAGCTGGACTCAGGGCGCCAAACCCGCAGGGTGCACTCTGTGCACCATAGACAGGCTGCGTAAAACGCACCCTGCCGCGGAGTTGGGCAACACAGAAGCGGGCTATTCCGGACCCGATACACGTTCAAGAATAGATCAGACCTTTCCCGGACCTCAGACTTCCAGCGTCAGTTGATCCGGGTCCGGTCGATCGTCACCGGTAAGGTCCAGCACGTCCAGATTCTTGCTGGCGCGCAGGAAGCGGTCCAGTATCTTGTAACAGTCCGGATCGAAAAGCCTCTCGCCGCCAGGTTCCAGCATGTCCCATAACTGGCTGCGTGACACGGCCGTCCCCAGGTAACACCATTCATCGAATACATGAATGTCGGTATGTCCTCCCCAGCCACGCTCACGTATACCCACCGGTCCGGAAAATGGCCAGGCCTTGATGCTTTGGCTCATCAACGCCTGCATCAGGCGAAGGTTGTGCGCGAGCACCGTTTCCTCGCCGCTGCAGGCGCCGCGGCAGCGCCCGAGTTGCCGGGAAAAGCAGGGACCGCTGCGACGCGCCTCCAGACCCAGCAGACGCGGACACAGACCTTGTTCCCTGGCCGCGGTCTCCAGCCGCGCGCGCGCCTCCTTGCGACTGCGGAACATGCCGTAGAGTCTTTGCTGCCCATGGGATGGGCAGGCACCCAATTCCACCAGCTCAACCTGCACCGCACCCGCGCCTCCAACGGAATAGGCATACAGAGTGCCGGCACGCCGTAGCTTGCGATTAAACGTCGGCTGATGGCGCTTCACCAGGCTGGACTCCAGCAATAAGGCACCCAACTCACCGGCGGTCTCGGTCCACTCCAGGCGACGTAATTGTTGCGTCATGCGCATTTCCCGCGAGGAACGGTGATCGGAAGCGAAATGCGCCATGACCCTGGAGCGCAAATTAACGCTCTTGCCCACGTAAAGCAGTGCTTCACCCTCGCCGTAGAAACGGTAGACACCCGGACGGGTTGGCACCTGGTCCAGAATCTCGGCGTCCAGTCCGCCGGGCAGGGCCGGACGCTTGAGCAGATCGGCCACGGTTTTCTCAATCGTGCCGGCGGGGACATCCCGGTATACCAGCTGGACAAAGTCCCACAGCACGCGGGCATCGGCCAGGGCCCGATGGCGATCGGTGCAGCCCAGGCCATGGCGCTGCATGATGGCATCCAGGTTGTGCCGGCGATGTTGCGGATACAGTGCGCGTGAGAGCTTTACCGTGCACAGCACCTTTTCCTGGAACGCCATGCCCGCGCGGCGAAATTCGTTCTTCAGAAAACCGTAGTCAAAACGGGCGTTATGGGCGACGAACAGGTGCCCGCGCAAGCGCTCCAGTATCTCTGTGCCCAGCCGGGCAAAGGTGGGCGCGGATTCCACCATTTCGGTGGTGATGCCCGTGAGGCGCTCTATGGCCAAGGGGATGCTCTGCTCTGGATTGACCAGGCTGCTCCATTCCTCCACCAGTTGGCCATTCTCCACGCGCACGATGCCTATCTCGGTCACGCGATTGCTGTTTGCATTCGTGCCCGTGGTCTCCACATCCACAAAGGCAATGCGCGATGCAATCACTGGTCTTCTCCCGCTGCGCGACCCAGGCGCAGAGACAGCTCTTCCAGATCACTGACGACGAGCCCCGGGGGCGCGATATTCGCCGGCCAACACTCCGCCTTGCGATTAACCCAGGCGGTTTGCATGCCCGCCTCCCGGGCGCCCTCGACGTCGGTGTGAGGATCATCACCCACGTGCAAAATGTGGGCGTGGGGCACGCCCGCTTTCTCCACCGCCACGTCAAAGATCTTTTTTTGCGGCTTGGGCGTCCCCACTTCGCGAGCCTGTACAGAGGCTACGAAAAATTCGTCCAGCCCCACCATGCGGAGATCGGCATTGCCATTGGTCACCGCAACCAGTGGATAGCGTGCGCTGAGCCATGCCAGCGCCGGTAACACATCCAGGTAAAGATCCACGCGGTTACGCTCCTCAAAAAACACTTCGAAAGCGTCTTCTCCAACCTGGGACGAATGCCCGCCCTGCACAGCCAGGGCGCTCAGCAAGCTGCGCCTTACGTGGGTCATGTCATGGCTGTACTGCGGAAAAGACTGCGTAAAGGACGCCAGGCGTTGCTGCATATCCTGCTGTATCAGTTGGCTTGCGATATCGGGGTAGTTGACCACCAACCAATCCAGTGTGACCTGTTCTGCGCGGCGGATGACGGGTGAAATCGGCCAGAGCGTGTCGTCAAGATCCAGGCATATTGCCTCTATCGGTGTTTCCATCGGCTCCACAATATGAGTCTGGTCATGTCCGCGATTCTACAATCACACCAACACCGGCGCATGGGGTATGCTCCGCGACACGGTAGTACAACATAGGCGTGAAGGCATGCCAAAGTCCATCAGACACCCTGAATTTATCGCCCACAGAGGCGCGGTGACGCTCTACCCGGAAAATACTCTGCCGGCGATTGAAGGCGCTCTGCGCGGCGGTCTGCCCTGGGTGGAGATCGACGTGCAATTCAGCGCCGATCACCAGGCTATCGTGATTCATGACGAGAGCTTGCGGCGCACGGCCGGCCGGCCGGGCCGGGTCTGCGAAATGCACAGCGAAGACCTTGCCCAAGTGTCGGTGCACGAGGAACGCCGGCTGGGACCCGCACCCACGGCGATTCCTCCGCCACTGCTGGCCGATGCCGCTGCCCTGCTTGACGGCTTTCCCGGGGCCGGCATGTTTGTGGAAATCAAGGTGGACGGAATTCGCCACATTGGACGGGAACGGGCGATCGAGGTGGTCAACAAGGCCCTGGGTCACCGTGCACCCCAGTGCGTCATCCTGTCCTACGATGCCGAGGTGGTGGAACTTGCACGCAAATACCACGGCTATCGCATCGGCTGGGTTCTCAGCGACTACGATAGACAGGCACGCAAACTTGCCGCCGAGCTCGGCCCGGACTTCCTCTTCGTCAACCTGTCGAAGGTACCCGGTGGCGAAGCGCTGTTCGAAGGCCCCTGGCGATGGGCGGTCTACGAGGTAAGCAGCGCCCAGCTGGCACGGGACTGGTTTGGCCGCGGGGCTGAGTTGCTGGAAAGTTTCATCGCCGGCGAACTGGCGGCAGAAGTGACCGGGCAATGACCCTTGCCAGCCTCTACCAGGGCAGGTTCTTGCCGCGGTAGTCCCTGAAGCAACCGGAATCCTCCGGCTTCAGTGATTCAATGACCTTACGCATTCCGGCCACGCTCAGCTCGGGGGTGATGTCCGCGTCCGGCCCACCCATGTCAGTGCTGACCCAGCCCGGATGCAGCAGGGCCACCTGGATTCCACGTTCTGCAAGATCCAGTGACAGAGAGCGCATCACGGCGTTGACTGCGGCCTTGCTGGAACGGTAGGCATAGCTGCCACCGCCGGCATTGAGGCCAATGGACCCCATGCTGCTGCTGATCGTGATCAATTTGCTCTGTTCACTGGAAGCCAGGTGATCGACAAAGGCCTCGGCCATCGCCATGGGTGCAAATACATTGATCCGAAATACCCGCTCCCAGTCATCGAAGTCGCTATTACCAAAAGCTGTCTCGGGCCTGGCCGCTGCGAATCCACCGCGCGTATAGCAACCTGCGTTGTTTATCAGCACGTCAATCGGCGTACCGGAAAGTTCATCGGCCAGTTGTCCGACCGCGGCGAAGTCGGTGGGGTCCAGCCGGTGTACGACCACCCTGCCCCGCGCTCCACCGGCCACTTCGGCCAGGTCGGTGGCGGCCGCGGGATTACGGCAGCAGGCGTGAACCTGCCATCCCGAAGCCGAATATTGGAGGGCAAATTCCAGTCCGAGTCCGCGGTTGGCACCGGTAATCAACACCGTAGGCATCATCACACTCCTGTAAGCTTTCGCCGCAAGATCCGTTCCATGAATCCTTCGGTCAGACGAACAACACCTCGGCTTCAAACAGCGACTCTGACGTCAGGGAATTAGTAACCAGGCAGACCTTATCCGATTTTTCCAGCAACCTGATGGCCTTGTCCGGATCGCTTCCCTCGGGCACTGTCAGCACCGCCCTGGTTTCAAAACGGGTGAATCGCGTGACTCCCTCTACCCTTTCCAGAATCCCCTTCACATGGCACTCCAGATTGGACCACTCAAAGCGACTGCCCCTGGCTACTGCCCTGAAACTCAAGATGAAACAGTCCGCGACCGCCGCGGTTATAAAGTCCTCAGGCGACCACAGGCCAGGTTTGCCGCCAAACTGCGGGGGCGGCCCGCTGGGAATATCTGGGAGACCCGACCCACTGACAATCACGTCCCCCTCTGGTGCAGCGCTGGCACTGACCAGGTATTCATGAGGAAACTCGCTCATTCATCGACTCCTTATACGCGCCATCAAACGTCCCTGTCCCACTGTAAAGCCTCAGACCCTCGCGGCGAATCCGGACTTACCCTGACGCCTATCAAACTAGCGTTCGGCCTCAATCCTGATTATCCGTTCCTCGCGGATAACGCGTACCTCACCATTGGGACCCTCACTCTCACTATTTTCAATAAATACAGTATGGGTTCCGGGTTCCATGAAATTGACGGGGTCCTCTATGCCAGCCGACTTCAGCGCCTCACGGATGCGCTCGCGGGTAGACTCGTCCAGGGCTTGTGCGCTTGATATCATCAAGCCCTCGGCAGGCTGATCGATCATCATCTCGACATCAATATTTGCTGCTCCATCCTCCACCCAGGTCATGGCATGACCCGAGGGCGATCCGGAATTCGACGGCGGGGCAGGCAGCACGATCTCCTTGCCATCGCCTGTCGTGAGCACCGTTTCACCGTTGCGCTTGCTGAACAACAGCGTAGCGCCGTCCCGGCCGGTAACCGTACGGGTCTCCCCTTCCGCCATATCAAAGGGTGAGAAATCCAGGTCTAGCACACCGGCGTCATCCCCAAGGTCCAGGACGATGGCGATGGTGCGTTCGACAGCCTCCTCCGCCGACAGGCTGGCAAAAGCCAGAATGGAAAACAGGGTAGTCATGACCGTCATGGTCAGGCGTTTTGTTTGCAGGGTCATTTCGGGCTCCAGCGTCGTGTTCAGCGTATTGCACAATAGAAGTCTTCGTGTATTTACCCTGGCTGCCAAGCCAGGTCGCAATCCATTCAATTACTCATCCTGTTCGCGCAACCAGGCGACAATTTCCCCGCCAGTGACCGGGCTGCACAAATAACCATAGGATCGATGAGGGTTCCAGCCTTCGTCATCCACGAAGGTATTCTGTACGCCGCTGCAGTGATCGGTAATATTTTTCACCAGCCCCAGCTCCAGCATGCGCTGGTAATGCTGGCCCATACGACGGTTTAGCGCAATGTGATCACCGTCCGCAGCAATGTTCACCCAACGCCTGATTCCGGTTGGATAACGGGCCACATCAGTCTGGCCGGCGCCCAGCCTGCGCCGGCGCACAAAACGGCTGCCCAGCGGACTGCCCAGACTCATGAATACATCGACTTTCCATGCGTCAGAGTACAGGTGAGACGATTCCCACAAGCCGTCGAAAGCGATTACCGCACCCAGGCTGTGACCGATGACCAGCAACGGCCCCCTTGACTCCAGGGCACCGAGTACAACCCGCCTAAAATGCGCACGTGCCTGCTCAGCCCTGCCCTCGTGATTTTCGAAATAGCGCAATGCCTCAAGCAGGGTGTTCTTGATCTCCGGGTCAGGTATGCGCCTGGCCAGACCAGGAAACATATCTCCCAACCCGAACATCAGCATCATGCGTCTGTTCGATCGCTGGACCTGATCGGCAGGGGCCTGCGAAACGGGGGTCCGAAGGAAAGCATCGATGGCGGCCTGGGGCGGTTCGGCCGCCGGCTGATCAGGGTAAAAATCGGCGTTCCAATCTGCCAGGCAGAATATCTCCGGCTGGGCCCTCAACTGGTGAAAGACATGGGTATCGACTCTGCGTATCCCTTCCAGCAGGCAGCGCCACAGCATCTGCTTGTGACGCCCTGGCTCAGGCTTGGGATTCTGGCCCGGCACAAATACGATACGCGGGGTAGTCACACTCAACTCCCGGTCTTGCCCGGCATTCGCCGCCGGCCGTCGCGGCAGCGCCCGGCCACTCCTATTCGGAACCCCACGCTTTCACGATATAGCCACCGGAACGCTCGTCGCGCTCCAGTTTCAAACTGCCCCGGGTCTGCATCTCCTCCAGTAACTCACTGAATGAGCCAAAGCCGTAATAGCTCTCGTTAAAACCCGGTTTCCGGCGCTTAAGGGTCTGTTTCACCATGGAGCCCCAGATATTCCCCTCTCCACCACGCTCGTCCGCCAGGGCAGATATGGTCTCGGATACCAGGTCGAAGGCGTCCTGCATGAGTTGCTCTTCCTTGGTCAGCTTGGCCTTTGGCGTCTTGGGTGTCCGAGCACCGCGGCTGCGGGTTTTTTTCTTCGCCTTCGGTCTTACCAGGTCATCGTAAAAAATGAACTCGTCACAGTTGGCCGTGAGCAAGTCGGAGGTGGAATTTTTCACACCCACGCCAATGACGACTTTATTGTTTTCCCGCAGCTTGCTTACCAGCGGAGAAAAATCAGAATCACCACTTATGATGGCAAACGTATCAACATGCGACTTCGTGTAACAAAGATCCAGCGCATCCACTACCATCCTGATATCGGCGGAGTTTTTGCCTGATTGACGCACATGCGGAATATCGATCAACTCGAAGGCAGCCTCGTGCATAGGCACTTTAAAATCCCGGTAGCGTTCCCAGTCGCAATAGGCCTTCTTGACCACGATACTGCCCTTGAGCAGCAGCCGTTCCAGCACCACGCCTATATCGAATCGATCGTACTTAGCGTCACGCACGCCCAGCGCCACGTTTTCAAAATCGCAGAAAACCGCGATATTGCTGATGTCTCCCTGACCCACGCCAATCTCCTGCTCGCCAATACTGCGATAATCATACCCTGAAAAGGCAGTATATACTCGAGGTCGTAACTTACCTTCAGAGCCAAATGAGACCTTATGTTTTCAATTGAACAAGTCGCGATTTTATTTGTAGCGGCAATCGTGTGCGTGCCGCTGTTCAATCGCCTCGGACTGGGGTCGGTCCTGGGCTACCTGGCGGCGGGACTGATTGTCGGACCCTCCGTCCTGGGGCTATTTACCAACGTGGATCAGATTTTCGCTTTCGCCGAAATCGGCGTGGTGTTGCTGATGTTTATTATCGGACTTGAGCTGCAACCCAAACGTCTGTGGGTGTTGCGAGGACCGATTTTTGGCCTCGGCAGCGCGCAGGTGCTGATCACCGGCTCATTGCTCAGCCTCGCGGCCTGGCAATTCGGCATGGCCCCGGGGCCCGCCATACTGATAGGCCTGTCACTGGCCCTGTCCTCCACCGCCTTCGTCCTGCAATTACTGGGGGAACGCAAACAGCTGGCCACCCTGCACGGCAAGGCGGGTTTTGCGATCCTGCTGTTCCAGGACCTGGCCTTCGTCCCCATGCTGGCCCTGGTCGACCTGTTTGCCGAGGCGCCAGTCGGCGAGAGCGGTGGCAGTCCCCTCACCCAGATACCCCTGGTGCTGGGCGCCGTCGTACTGCTGCTGGTTGTCGGACACTATTTGTTGCGGCCATTGTTCCGGGCCGTGGCACCCTTTTCGGATATCTTTACCGGCGCCGCCCTGCTGGTGGTACTCGCTGCCGGCATCCTGATGGAGCACGTAGGTGTATCCATGGCCATGGGCGCCTTCATCGCGGGCGTGATGCTGGCCGACTCCGAGTACCGTCATGAACTTGAAGCCACCATCGAACCCTTCAAGGCTCTGCTGCTGGGTCTGTTTTTCCTCGCCGTAGGCATGTCCATACAGCTAGAGGTATTGATCCAGGCGCCGTTCACAGTGCTGGGCCTGGTGATCGGACTGATGCTGCTCAAGACCCTGGTCCTGCTCGTGCTGGGCCGAGTGTCGGGTCTGGATTGGCACCGGTCCAGGCGCCTCGCGGTCTTGCTCAGCCAGGGTGGAGAATTCGCTTTCGTGATACTCGGCGCTTCGGTCGTGCTCGGGGTTATTTCCCAGCAGCATGGAAGCACCCTGTTCCTGGTGGTCACATTGTCGATGGTTCTCACCCCGTTACTGGTGAATTTCAACGAGGGGCCGTTGGCGCGCCTGCTGGAAAAGACCCAACCACCCCAGTATGACGAAATTGAGGACGCCGATAACCCGGTCATCCTCGTCGGCTTTGGCCGCTTCGGTCAAATAATCGGACGCATATTGGCCCTGCGCGGAATGCGCTTCACGGCGCTGGAGTCCAGCGTTGCCCAGGTGGATTTCGTGCGTCGCTTTGGCAACCGGGTGTATTACGGCGATCCCACACGTTTGGAATTGTTACGCTCGGCAGGCGCCGACAAGGCCAGGATGATCATCATCGCCCTGGACGATAGCGGGGCCTCGCTGAAGCTGGCTGAGTTGTGCAAAAAACACTTCCCCAACCTGGCCATTTTCGCCCGTGCCAGGAATCGGCAGCACGCACACCTGTTAATGGATATCGGCGTAACCGGACTCATCCGCGATACCTTTCTGTCCAGCCTGGAGCTGGCCCGCCAGGTGTTGGTCGGGCTGGGCGACTCCGAGGAAAGAGCGGCCGACACGGTAGAGCGTTTCCGCGAGCATGACGAGAAAAGACTGGTACAGCAACAGGCGATTCATCATGACGAACACAAGCTGATCCAGGACGCCAGGGAGGCAGCCGAGGACCTGCGCCGGCTGTTCGAGGCGGACGCCAGGGCTGAGGCCAATCATCCCGGGGCGTCCGACGAGATCCAGCCTGGCAAAACAGACGGTGATGGATAGGCCAGGGACAACCGAGGGGTTAACATGAGCACGGTTGGAGATCACCGAAGGTGAATTAATGAAAGCATTTCCTGAACATCTGCTTGCCGACGGCAGGCACCATGCCGGTGACGCGCGCTGGCAGCAATGGTTGTTCATAATTATTTTCAAGACCCACACGGCAGCGGGAAAGCTGTTCGATGTCCTGTTGATCATCGCCATCCTGGCCAGTGTATTGACCCTGATGTTGAGCACCGTAAATCAGTTCAACTTCCGCTATGCGACCTGGTTTTACTACCTGGAATGGGGATTCACCCTGCTATTTACGCTGGAGTACATGCTGCGGCTCGCCTGTGTGAAAACCCGGCGCACCTATGCGCGGAGCTTCTACGGCATCGTGGACCTGCTGGCCATCCTGCCCTCCTATCTGGAGTTGTTTATACACGGCGCCAGTTATCTGCTGATTATTCGCATCATTCGTATTCTGCGCATCTTCCGTATTCTCAAGCTCACCCGTTACGTGGGGGAAGCCGACGCCTTGATGGAAGCGCTGCATGCAAGTCGCCGAAAGATCATGGTGTTTATCTATGCGGTGTTTATCCTGGTGGTAGTTTGCGGATCCATCATGTACCTGGTGGAAGGCGAGGAACACGGTTTCACCAGCATTCCTGCCAGTGTCTACTGGGCCGTCGTCACCCTGACCACGGTCGGCTACGGGGACATCGCTCCGCAGACGCCACTGGGGCAGGCGATTGCCTCGCTGGTCATGATCATGGGTTACGGCATCATCGCCGTACCTACCGGCATATTCGCAGCAGAACTGGGGCAGGTCATGGGGCAAAGAAGACCAGCCATAAAGATATGTCCGCAGTGCGAGATCACCGGCCACGACGCTGACGCCATCTACTGCCGGGTCTGCGGCAGCAACCTGAATCCGCCGGATACACAATGAGCCCGCACAACGAAACCGCAGAGGAAACTCGCAGAGTCTATTCCGGAAAGATCGTCCAGCTGGACGTCAGCCGGGTCACCCTCCCCAACGGGGTGGTCACGGAACTGGAACTGGTCCGCCACCCGGGAGGCAGCGCGGTGGTCGCACTGGATGCGCAGGGGTCCGTCTGCCTGCTCAGGCAATACCGCCATGCCGTCAAGGGCTGGTTGTGGGAATTACCCGCCGGAAAAGTCGACAAGGCGGAGCCACCGCGAGAAACCGCCCGCCGCGAACTGGCGGACGAGGCAGGTGTCAGCGCCCGGGAATGGCATTCTCTGGGGCAGGTTGTCTCCTCACCCGGTGTCTTTTGCGAAGTAATCCACCTGTGGCTGGCGCGCGATCTGACGACCGTTGCACGGGCGCCCGAGGATGACGAATTGCTGGAGGTCCACTGGCTGCCCTGGGAGGTAGCCTGGAGCATGGCGGTAGACGGCAAGATTCGTGATGGCAAGACACTGGCCGGGCTGCTCAGGGCCCGGCCCTTTTTTGATGGCGTCGGCAAGGACCGTCTCGCAGCGGGACAGACCATTACGACCGTCGAGGAATCGTGAGCATGAAACTGTATGACTACCCGCGCGCCCCCAACCCCAGGCGGGTACGTATTTTTATGGCCGAGAAAGGACTGCATATTCCCCTCGAGCAGGTGGACCTGGCCAGCCAGGCGCAGTTCGATGCCGACTTCGCACGTCGCAATCCCACCCACACGGTTCCGGTGCTGGAACTCGATGACGGTACCTGCATCAGCGAGTCACTGGCCATTTGCCGCTACCTGGAAGTCTTGCACCCGGAACCTGCCCTGTTTGGGCACAGCGCGCTGGAGCAAGCCATGGTCGAAATGTGGAGCCGCAGGGCAGAATTGGGCGGGATGATCCACGCCGCTGATGTGGTGCGTAATACACTGCCATTTTTTGTTGACCACGCCCTGCCGGGTGTGGACGGCGGAGTACCCCAGATCCCGGCCCTGGCTGAGCGCGGAATGGCAGGTCTGCAAAGATTTTTCGAGGCTTTCGATCAGCAACTTGCCGAGTATGAATTTGTCGCGGGTGAACATTACAGCGTCGCCGATATCACTACCCAGGTGACTATCGATTTTGCCGGCTGGTGCAAAATCCGCGTTCCGGAGACCTGCCAACATTTACAGCGTTGGCACCAGGCTGTCTCGGCCCGGCCCAGCGCCAAGGCCTGACAGGCATGCAGCATAACCAGTACCGGCGGGAATCCAGGAAACGGCATGCATGAGCGGTTCAAGGCTGATCTTGCCAGGCGCTCCGATGTTCATGAGCAGCTCAGAGGTTCCCTGGCGCACATATTCTCTCGCCCTGGATGACAGGCCCGTCTCAATTCCTGTCATGAATCATCAAAATATTGTCCTGTATTAGCAACTTTGGCAGGCGGTGGCTTGTTATGCTCGCCGCTGGAGTCGAAAAACCAAAGCAACTCGAGGGCAGCCATGAGCAAAACACCAATTACAGATCACATGCGCCAGTCAGGTAACTGGAATGAGGCTTGGGACGAGTTCGCGGAGTTCGATCCACTGTGGACGGAGAAGTTCATGGACATGGGAACACTACCCATGCGCACCGGGGTGCTTGACAGAAAAACCATCGAATTCCTCTTCCTCGCGGTCAACGCGGCCTGCACACACATGTATGCACCGGGTGTGCGGCGTCACATTCGCGGGGCGCTTGATCAGGGCGCCACGAAGGAGGAAATCATGACGGTGCTGCAACTGGTCAGCGCAATCGGCATCCAGTCTTGCTCGCTGGGCGCACCAATCCTCAAGGAAGAACTTGCCGCACGCGAGCAGGGCTAAGGCAACGGTCAGGCAAAAACCGCTTAACCCAGGACGTCTCGCACAGTCCGAATAATGGTTTCCGCTTCTTTCTCGTCCAGGATGAGTATCGGCCTGAACTCGATCGCGCGTGGCTCGTAATGTGCGGGCAACACCAGTATCCCGGCATCGGCGAGCTTGCGAGTCATTGCATAGGCGTCCATGGTTTCTGAAAACAGGCCCATGCAAAGTCCCACCTGGTTCACGCGGTAGGGAGCGTTGGCAAAGCCCTCACGGAACTGCTCGATCAGCCGGTGCACATTCGCAACGAATTCGGGGCGTGATGTGATGTCGCAAACCGCAGCGGTGGCGACACAACCCAGTTCGTTACCGCCGAAGGTCGACATATGAGGGAACTCGCAATCCAGGAACCATTCCTTGATCGCCGGCGCCATGAGTAGCGCGGCATTGGGGATGATGCCACCGCCCAGACCCTTGGCCGTAGTCATGATGTCCGGGATGACTCCCTGCTGTTGCCAGAGCCAGAAACTGCCCGAGCCACCCAGTCCGGTCTGGACTTCGTCGATAATAAAGACAGCACCCTGGTCATCGCAGATCTTGCGCACCGCTGCATAGTAGCCGGGATCGGGCGCCGGGAATCCCAGCTGGGCCGGACTGGCCTCCAGCAAGACGCAGCAGGTCTCGTCATCCACGGCGCCACGCATTGCATCGACATCGTTGTAAGGGACTTTCACAAATTCGGGAGAGTCCAGCAGGTAGCGCTCGCTGGCCTCGGGGTTGTCACCGGCCGCCATCGTAAAACACGTGCTGCCGTGGTAACTGTGCTTGATTGATACGAGTTTTCGGCGACGAGTAAAGCCGCGGGCTGCCCGAATGGCTACCTCATTGGCCTCGGCGCCACTGGCGGCATAGGTGACGCCGGTAAGGACACCCCCCGTACTCGCAACCAGTTTCTCGGCAGCCTTTGCCTTGTAGCCGGAGGCCAGGAATAAATTGCCCACCTCCAACCCGCGCAAGGCCTCACTGACAGCTGCCAGCACTTGAGGATTGCGGTGCCCAAGGTTGTAGACAGAGCCATTGCGATGGCAGTCCCAGTACCACTTGCCGGTATAGGCATCCTGCACGCGGGCGCCTTGTCGCTGACCATAGTGGATAGGGGTGCCCAGGGCCTCCATCAGCCTGACCATGGATGGTGCGACAAACTGTCCGAAGGCCGCCTCGGCCGATGCAGCGTCCGGAAAAGGCAAGGCCGGTGCAGGTGCACCGGCCTTGGCTGCTTTCTCTTCTTTAATCACGGCTAACCAATCAGAAACTCTTGGTCAAAGATACACCGTAGGTCCGCGGGGCATGATACGACTGCTGTACGTAGCCCAGTTGGCCGGACAGGTCGAAGGCGTAGTTCAGTGGCACTTCGTCAGTCAGGTTCCGGACGAATGCCGCAACTTCCCAATCGCTGCTGCTCAACCAGGACACTCTTGCGTTAAACAGGGCGACGGCGTCCTGCTTCGTACCGGGCGCATTGATGTTGTCGAAATACACTGAGCCGCTGTAATTCCCATCAAGCTGCGCCGCCAGCGCGCTGCCGCCGGACAAATCCCAGGTGTAGCGGGCCATGGCATTCATGCTGAACTTCGGCGCCAACACCATCTCGCGGTCTTTAACAACGCCGGCGGAGTCCGCGACGTCCTTTACATTGGTATCGAGATAGCTAAGTCCGGCCGAAATCTGCAAGGCGTCAGTCGGCAGGCCAGTCCATTCAAGTTCTGCACCGGTCACTTCTGCATCCGCATTGAACAACAACTGGTTCAGACCGACAAACTGGAAAGCCTGCATGTCGGTGTAATCGTAGTAGAAGAGCGCGCCAGAGAATCGATTACGACGGTCGCTGGTTTCGGACTTGAAGCCCGTCTCGAAACTGGTCAGCTCTTCCGGCTTGACCGAGTAGGCGGCCGGATCGACCGGACCGAATCCCGAGTTGAACGTCCCGCCCTTGAAAGAGTTGGCAACGCCGGCGTAGACCATGGTGGAATCAACAACATCCCAGGTGATCTTGGCGGTGTAGGAAACGTTCTTCTTCTTCTGCGATTCCTCTGGATAGAGTACGCCACCCGTGAAGCCCAGCGCATCGTCAGGAACCGTCAACAGGAAGACCTGCGTCATGTCCGTCTGGTCGTCCGAATAACGCAGACCGCCGATCAGGGCGACATCATCGGTTACCCGGTATTCAAGCTGGCCGAATGCGGCCATAGACGTGGTCGTGGTATCAAAAGTCGTGGTCGTCGAATCGGTACCCGGAGCAAGCAATAATCCGGCAACCGGACCAAACAGCATCTGCGCACCCTGGTTGCTCAGATCGAAATAGTACAGACCGGCATTCCACAGCAGATTTTCGATTTCTCCCTGCAGCCTCAGTTCCTGGCTGAACTGATTTACCTCGGTCGTGTAGTCCGTAAAGCAAAGATCGTACGGCGCGCTGTCGCAATCCTGGATCTGGTGCTTGTTGAAATCCTGGTAGTTGGTGATGGACACCAGGCTGAAACCGCCGAAGTCCCAGTCGAGACGGGCCGAGGTGGACATGAAGTCGGTGTCGGTCTTGAGGCCGGCGCTGACGTTGATGTCATTCAGGTCACTGGTGCCGACCACGTCGTCCCGGTTCGCCTCGTCAATTTCCGTTGGCACCACGGGAACGCCAGCTCCATCGAGCAGCGCCGGTGCGTAGCGATAGGGGTTACCGCCGGCATTGTCATTTTTGCCGCCCTCGACCGACAGCAATAGCGAAACGTCGTCCGAGAACTTGAAATCCAGCTGGCCGCGCGCGGCAGCGAGGTCTATCTGATCGCCATCCTTACCGTCGGGATTGACGTTTTGCCGGACGCCGTCATTCGTATGGTAGACAGCGGAGAGCCGCCCCGAAACCATGTCACTGATGGGCCCGCCAACGGCGCCCTCTGCCTTCATGTCACCAAAAGATCCCGCACCCACCCTTGCGTAGCCTTCCAGAACATCGGTCGGCTTGCTGGTCGTGTAGCTGACCAGACCACCGGTCGCATTGCGGCCAAACAAGGTGCCCTGGGGACCCTTGAGTACTTCCGCGCGATCCAGGTCGTAGAGGGCGAAGTCGAGACCGGCCAGCGCGCCCTTGTAGACTTCGTCGACATAGACGGCAGAGGGGCTTTCATTGAAGTCCCGGAAGTCGTTGAGGCCAACGCCACGAATGGAGATGTTCGGTACGTTGCCGATGCCTTGAACCGGGGCAATACTGAGTCCGGGCGTGTACTGGGCAATGTCGTTGGCACTCTCGGCACCAAGTTTCGTCAATTCGTCGCCAGTTAAGACAGTGACGGCGACTGGCGCATCCTTAACGGACTGCTCGCGCTTCTGCGCCGTTACGACGATTTCTTCCAGAACAGCCTTTTCTTCCGCCGCGAATGTCGCAGTAATTGGTAATGCTGCGAGACCGGCGGCAGTTAGGCAAAATGCGTTGAATAATTTCATTAGTAACATCCTATTGATGAATGTTTATTGATGACTGGTGCGTCGGCCGGAAATGCTGCCGCGAGCCTCCCACTTCCCCTCCAATCCATATCGATCGCTGTGCTCGTAAGCGCAGCGGAATCGAGGATGACCTAATGCTACTGTGGTTCTATTCGCAGGAATTGCGAAGATATGACAAAAAATTGATATTGTGCGACTAAACCCGAAAGGTCACTGGCCACTGACAGAAGTCCGTTGTGGCTTGCTAGACGGAACGCTCGCACCATTGCCGTGGGGTCATGCCGTGCCATCTGCGGAAAGCATGATTGAAGGCGCTCTGATCCGCATAACCCAGTAATTGAGCGAGATTACCCATCGGCAACTTGCTGGTCGCCAAATACTCTTGCGCCATTTCGGCGCGACACTCATCCAGGAGCTCGGCGTAAGTCAGGCCGGCATCTTTTAAACGTCTCTGCAATGTACGTCTGTGCACGCAAAGTTGATCCGCCAGGACATTAACCGAGAACTTGCCCGTCGGGATTAGCTTCAGCAGCAGCGCCCGCACGGCAGCAGACAGATTCTCGTCTGCGCGCAGCACTCGCGAATCCAGATATTCAAGAAGGACTCTGTGAACTTGCTGGTCATCGATCGGATTCGGTGACCTCAGGTCTTCGCGATTCAGAATAATCCCGTCAAAGGGTGCGCGAAACTTGATAGCGGTGCCAAAAAAGTGCTCGTAATCCGTGCCCTCCATTTTCGCGTGCTGACAATAAACAGCTTTCGGCGTATAGCTTTCGCCGAGAATGATGCGGACGAATTTTATGGCCGTCAGCAGCGACTCTTCTATCCATTGATCCGCATTGGTTCGAAGCCTGGCATCCATTCTCAATTGATAACTCGCAGTACTACCCTTCACTTCCAGGACCGGTGTGTAGCCCGTACTGTGAGCGCGCATGTACTTGGTGCAGGACGTGAGGCCCTGCTCCAGGTTACTTGAGTATTTGAAAATCAGAACCAGGGGGCCCAAAAAAGACAGGTCACGACGCCCGGACAGTTGAATGCCGAAATTTTTGCAGTGTGTGGCCAGCGCTGCCGACTCATAGGCAATTAAAACCGAGCGGAAAGGAATCCAGTCATCCGATCGATTGAGAACGTTGAGGTCCAGACCAGCGCGTCTCAGGAGAGCCTCTGGCTGCCCGCCCAAATCAGCGACCAGGGCGTCGAAGCCCTGCATTGTTCTAGCGCGTACCGAAGCTTCCACTATGTGTGCAGTTCCCTGTCGATTCAGAGCTGTCGCAGAATAACAAATTCCTGGCACCTTGTCACAATCGTTATGTGGCCGTGCTTGCTAGGATAGAATCCTGAAAGTTGCCACTTGCAACCCCGGGATAATAATAAATGGCTGGAATGACCTCCCGATTTGTCCGCGTCATCGTAATCCCTGCTGCAGTATTCCAGGCTGTGATATTTGGCGGTGCCTACGGGACGGGACGGGAAATCGCCGAATTCATCAGCGTGCTCGGACCGATTGGGGGCCTGCTCGCATTGGCCGTGGCAGGCTTTGGCTGGGGCCTTACCATGGCCTTGAGCTTTGAGCTGGCCCGGCTTTCCAAGACTTATGAGTACCGGGGATTTCTAAAGGTCTTGATAGGCCCCGGCTGGCTGGCTTTCGAAATACTTTTTCTGATCTCGCTGCTGATCGTCCTTGCTGTTAACGGTTCGGCGGCGGCCAGTGTCCTCAATGACCAATTCGGCATCCCGTCACTGGCGGGTGTAGGCATTTTGTTTGCCGCAGTCGTCGCCCTGAACTATTTCGGACGAACTCTTTTGCAGGAGTCGATGTCGATATGCATGCTGGCGCTAATGCTGGTGTTGATCATCTACAGTGTAATGACCTTCATCCAGTTTCATGACTCGATAGCACTCGCATTCAGCGCAGAATCCCCAGGCGGAAACTGGATGGGCCGGGGACTGCAGTACATGCTCTACACCACGGCGGTGGTCCCGGTGCTGTTGTATTCCGCCAGGGACATTCACACGCGGGGTGAAGCCGTTGTCAGTGGCTTCACCGCCGGTTTTCTGGGCGTGTTTCCGGCCCTGGTTTTTCACACCACGTTTATGGCTGCCTATCCCGCATCCCTGGACCAGGACCTGCCAACCTACTGGATGATTGGACAGCTCGCGAGTCCCTGGCTCATGGTTTTGTACATCATCGTCTTGTTCGCCATGATAATTCAGACCTGTGCAGGTCTACTGCAGGGGATCAACGAGCGACTCGACGCCTGGCTCCTGGAGCGACGCGGTCGCAAGGGCGACCCGATGATGCATGCGATCGTGGCTGGCGCCGGACTCTTTATAAGCATGGTCCTGGCGAGTTTTGGCATTACCTCTCTGGTCGCCAAAGGTTACGGCACCGTTGCGTGGGGCTACCTGATTATCTACATCATCCCCTTGCTGACGATCGGCGTTTACAAGATCTGGCGCAAATCCCGTTAGGCTTGTGCGCCTGCTATTTTGCTATCGCTTTTCGCATTGCCGCAGTCACCGTCTCCACGATCTGGTCCGCCTGTGATTGCGTGAGAATCAACGGTGGCGCGATCAACAGAATGTTGCAGCGACCCGGTATGGTGTTGCTATTGCGTCCCAGTATGACGCCGTTGCGCACGCAGTCGCCGACTATCGCCATTACTTTGTCATCGGACAGAGGGGCCTTGGTCTTGCGGTCTTCGACCAGTTCGATACCCATAATCATTCCCTTGCCGCGGACTTCACCGGCATAGGGATGATCCGCAAGCGACTGCTGGAACTGACGCAGCATGTATGTGCCCACCTTGTTGGCATTCTCGGGCAGCTTCTCGTCCTCTACGATCTGTATGGCTTTCAGCGCGACGGCTGATGCGACCGGGTGACCGCCAAAGGTATTGATTTGCCGGAAGTGCCGCATTTCCGATGGAGCACCCTCGAACTTTTCAAATATGTGCTCCTTGACCACGGTCGCGGCCACCGGTATGTAGCCGCTGGCAAGTCCCTTTGCGAAGGTGTAGATATCCGCCTGGGTCTTCCAGTGCTCATAGCCAAACATGGTGCCAAGACGACCAAAACCTGAGACCACTTCATCGAAAATCAACAGGACACCATGGCGATCGCAGATTTCTCGAACCCGCGGAATATAGTTATCCGGGGGCACCAGCACGCCGCCGCCGGAAATCAGCGGCTCCATGATGAACGCCGCCACCGTCTCGGCACCTTCATGAATAATGGTTTCCTCAAGCTGATGCGCACATTCCTCAGCATGTTCTTCCGGTGTCAGCTTCGGATGGCCACGATAGGGGTATGGCGGCATCACGTGAATGAATCCAGCCGGACCCGGCTCGTATCCCATCTTTCGCTCGGCTTGTCCGGTAGCGGCCATGGCGCCCATGGTGTTGCCATGGTAGGCGCGGTAACGTGAGATGATCTTGTAACGCCGCTCGCCGCCATTGCCTGCCTGCAGGTGATACTGGCGGGCAATCTTGAAGGCAGTTTCGTTCGCCTCGGAGCCGCTGCAGGAAAAGTAGATATGGCTGTCGAATCCAAGCATTTTCTGCAGCTTTTCAGCCAGGTCAATGACCGGACCGCTGCTCATGATCGGCGCCAGGTAGTTGAGCTCTGACATCTGGTGCTTGGCGACTTCACCCACTTCCGTACGTCCGTAGCCGATATTTACGCACCACAGACCGGCGATAGCATCGAGGAAGTTATTGCCGTTTTGGTCCGTGATGATGCAACCCTTGGCGCTGACCATGCGATTGGGCAGCCCGCCACGCATGGGCTGGTGCTGGGTCATCGGGCGCCACAGGTGATCCGGATAGCCGCCGTTGTTTGCCGTTGTCATGGTCATTTACTCCCTCTAAACCTTTTGTGCTCCGAGGATGCCAGATATCGTTACCTGGGCAAGGCCCGGGCTACTCAATAGATGTCTTGATTCTCATTTCTATCAGGCCCTGGGTAAGCGGGGACTTCACGCCCAGGGTCTTCACATCAAGCAAGGCTGAAATCGAATCATTCTTCTCCAGCGACCGCTGTATTGCCGCCTTGAGCTCGGAAGGTGCAGTAACCGTTTCGGCATACGCACCACCGCCCTCGAAGATGGCTGCGTAGTTCACGTCACGCAAACTGGTGGCGGAAATTGTTCCCCACATTGCCTTCTGTTGTTCCTGGATCATTCCCCACTGCGCGTTGTTAGCGACAACGATGGTAATCGGGGCCTTGTAATCAATGGAGGTTTCCAGCGGGGTCAGCCCTGGCGCGAGCCCCAGGGATCCGTCACCAGTCACCAGCAGCACCTTGGAGTCGGGGTAGCACATCTTGGCGGCGGTCGCGTAGGCCGGTCCGGTGCCCATCTGTTCCCACGGTCCTGGACTGACAATACCCTTGATCTTGCGTCCTTCCATTGCCCACATGCCCAGCGCGGTTTCGAACCAGCATGCGATATCGCCCCCATCGATGACGGCGATATCATTCTCGCCCAGTGACATCAGTGCCTCATAGCAAAGTCGTACCGGGTGCACCGGCGAAGCGTCCGAGCTAAGTAACGGGCGAAACTCTTCGCAACTCTCCGAGCGACGCTGCCTGATACTTTCCAGCCAGTTGGCCTGGACAGCAAGAGCGGGGGCTTCGGTCAGCAATGCCTTGAGAAACATCTGGACGTCACTGCAAATGCGCATGTCGACGAGCATATTGTTGCTGAGTTCACGGGCGGTCGGATTTACCGCGACCATTTTGAGTTTGGAATTGAACAACGGCGCTTCGCCGAAATTCAGCGGGAAATCCAGTCGCCCGCCAAGCAGCAGGACGAGATCCGCATCTTCCGCTACTACGCGCGAGCACGGATTCTGGTGATAGTCGACAATACCCATGTTTGTTTCATGGGACATATCGTAAAGCTTCAAATGGGTGACCGGGACAAAAACCGGGAT
>JAPHSC010000138.1 GCA_026193125.1 Gammaproteobacteria bacterium | reverse complement strand
TTGCTGGAAGGTGAAATTCGTTCCTGCTTTGCCATGACCGAGCCGGGGGTGGCCTCCTCGGACGCCACCAATATGCAGGCAACGGGTGTATTGGAAGGTGGCGAATGGGTACTCAATGGGCGCAAGTGGTGGGCCTCCGGCGCCGGCGATCCGCGCTGCAAGGTCGCCATTTACATGTGTCTGACCAATCCCGAAGCCGAGCGGCACCAGCAGCATTCCCAAATCCTGGTGCCCATGGACGCCAGGGGCGTAACAGTCGTGCGACCGCTCACGGTGTTTGGTTACGACCACGCACCCCATGGTCATTGCGAAATCGTGTTCGACAATGTGCGGGTACCGGCGGACAACGTCATCCTGGGCGCGGGCCGCGGCTTTGAGATTGCCCAGGGACGCCTGGGTCCAGGCCGCATTCATCATTGCATGCGCTCCATAGGCACCGCGGAAAGAGCCCTGGAAATGATGATACGGCGGGGCATCCAGCGCACCGCGTTTGGCAAGCCCCTGGTCAAATTAGGTGGTAACTTTGACTTGATCGCGGAATCCAGGATTGAAATCGAGCAGGCCCGCTTGCTGGTGCTCAAGGCTGCCTGGCTCATGGACAACGTGGGCAACAAGGCGGCGGCCAGCGAGATCAGCCAGATCAAGGTGGTGGCGCCCAATATTGCCCTGCGGGTGATTGATCGCGCCATCCAGATGCACGGTGGCGCCGGCGTATGCCAGGATTTCCCGCTGGCCGAAATGTACGCAAACCAGAGAACCTTGCGTCTTGCTGATGGCCCCGATGAAGTGCATCGTATGCTGGTCGCGCGACGTGAGTTGGCGAAATATCGGGAGCTGGTAAAGTAGTCAGGAAATTCTGGTTTATTCAGGGCGAGGTCGAGCGATTCTTGCCGAGGCTGGCAACACGGAAGACAGATTGCCTGTAAGAGACGATTTCAAACGTAGCTCAGAGATTCCCCGGGGAGTAGGTATGGAGTTGGTAGATAGCGCGACGTCTGTCCGCACGGGAGAAGAGCTGGATCTGACTGCGTTGCAGACCTACCTGGAGGAAAAGCTGCCGGACTTCACCGGACCGCTGGAGGTGAAACAGTTTCCCTCCGGATACTCCAATCTGACTTATTTGCTCCAGGCGGGCGAGAAGAAACTTGTACTGCGGCGCCCGCCTTTTGGTACCAAGGCCCGGTCGGCCCATGACATGGGTCGCGAGTTTCGTGTGCTATCGGGTCTGCGGCCCCTGTACCCCTACTGTCCGGAGCCTTTGTTGTACTGCGAGGATGAAAGCGTCCTGGGCGGTGAGTTCTATCTCATGAGTAACATCGAGGGCCTGATCATTCGCAAGGATTATCCGGCCGGCCTGTCCCTGTCCCCGCAACAGGTTCACCAGCAGTTCTTTAACCTGATCGATGCGATGGCCGAGCTGCACAAGGTGGATTACCAGGCTGCGGGATTGGCGGACCTGGGCAAGCCGGAGGGTTATGTCGAGCGCCAGGTCCGTGGCTGGAGCAAACGCTACGAAGCGGCAATCACGCCGGACTCGGCTGACTTTAAACTCACCATGGCATGGCTGCGGGAAAAGATGCCGGGTGATTCGGGTTACGTCGGGATTATCCACAACGATTTCAAGCTGGATAACGTGGTCTGGGACGTTGCGGACCCCTTGCGTCTGATAGGCGTACTGGACTGGGAGATGGCGACCCTGGGTGATCCGCTGATGGATCTCGGCAGTACGCTGGGTTACTGGGTGCAAAAAGACGACCCGGATTTTTTGCGCGCCGGCCGCCTGATGCCCACCGATATAGAAGGCGCGCCCAGCCGCAGGGAAATAGTTGATCGCTACAGCGAGCGCACCGGCTACTCCATGCAGCACATGGACTTCTATTTCTGTTTCGGACTGTTTCGCCTGGCCGTCATCGCCCAGCAAATATATTACCGCTACTACCACGGACAGACCGCTGACCAGCGCTTTGCGGATTGCATAAAGTGGGTGCAAGGGCTGGAACGCATGTGCCAGGAATTGCGCGACCGTTCCCGGCTCTAGATTCCCCGTCCGAAATGTACCCAGGGAGACAGTAATGGCGGCAGACATGTTTGATTTGAGCGGAAAGGTTGCGCTGATCACCGGCGCCAGCCGCGGCATAGGTGAAGCCACGGCGCGTCTTTTGGCCAGGCATGGGGCGCGGGTTGTGGTCGCCAGTCGCAAGCTGGACGCCTGCGAGAAGGTAGCTGCTGATATCCGCAAACAGGGCGGTGACGCGGTGGCCATGGCCTGCCACATCGGTGCGATGGACCAGATTGAGGCATTGTTTGCCGGTATTGATGAAAAATTCGGCCGCCTGGATATCCTGGTCAATAACGCAGCGGCCAATCCCTACTACGGTCATATCCTGGATACCGATCTGGCGGCCTTTGACAAGACCGTGGAGGTGAATATTCGGGGCTATTTCTTCATGAGCATCGAAGCAGGCAAACGCATGCGCAAGCAGGGCGGCGGCGCCATCGTGAATGTGGCGTCGGTGAACGGAGTGCGCCCCGGTCCCATGCAGGGTATTTATTCCATAACCAAGGCGGCGGTAATCAACATGACCCAGTCCTTCGCCAAGGAATGTGGACAGTTCAATATACGGGTCAATGCCCTGTTGCCCGGGTTGACCCGCACGAAGTTCGCATCGGCCTTGACCGAGAATGAACAGGCGCGTGATTACTACCTGAAATTTGTGCCCCTCGGACGTATGGCGGAGCCAGAAGAAATGGCCGGTTCGGTGCTGTTCCTGGTGTCCGATGCGTCCTCATACACCACCGGTTCCTGCATCACCGCCGACGGCGGGTACCTGGCCTGACCTCGGTCAGTTTCGGGGTAGCACGCGGGGCCACACTCGGAGAATGCCTGTCATGTTTGATTTTTCAGGAAAGGTCGTCCTGGTTACGGGCGCCGCCTCGGGACTGGGTCTGGATTGTGCCGCCGCGTTTGTTGAAGCGGGTGCGCAGGTCATGTTGACCGATGTGCAAGTGGAGCCGGGCTTGGCCGCTGCAAGCCGGCTTGGCGAGAAGACCGCGTTTCTCGAGCACGATGTGCGTGACGAGTCTCGCTGGCAGCAGGTAGTGAAAGAAACCGTCGAGCGCTTCGGCGGTCTGAATATATTGGTCAATGCCGCGGGCATCGCCATGTATGCGGGCATCGAGGACACCACCCTGGCCCAGTTCCGTAATATTCACGCAGTGAATGTGGAAGGCGTGTTTCTGGGCTGCAAAAACGCTATTCCGGCCATGCGTCAATCCGGTGGAGGTTCGATCATAAACCTGTCATCAACAGCGGGTCTGCGAGGGGTCGGCAAGTTGACCGCCTACTGTTCAGCCAAGGGTGCGGTACGCATGCTCACCAAGTCGGTGGCGGTCGAATGTGCAGAGAAAGGCGACAATATTCGCTGTAATTCGCTGCACCCGTCTTACACTGACACACCCATGGTCCAGGGTCTGATTAACCTGGGCGGCGATCCCCAGCTCATGCGCCGGCGGCTGGAAAAGGTGAGCCCCATGAACAGGCTGGGTGAGGCGCGCGAAGTGTCCAACGCAATCCTGTTTCTGGCCTCGGACCAGGCCAGTTTCATCACCGGCGCCGAGATACCCGTGGACGGCGGCACTACGGCACGTTAGATGCCGGCCCCAATTATCGGCGATCCCGGCCGCGAACACGCTCTGGCGTGCCGCTTGTCAGTCCTTGGCCAGCAGTTGCATCAGGCTGGAGGTATCCCAGCGACGGCCGCCACGGGCCTGGACCTGGGCGTAGAACTGATCGACAAGGGCTGCTACGGGGAGACGTGCCCCATTGCGCCTGGCCTCGTCCAGAGTGATGCCAAGGTCTTTGCGCATCCAGTCCACGGCGAAGCCGAATTCAAATTCACCGGCGCACATGGTACGTGCGCGATTGTCCATCTGCCACGACTGGGCGGCGCCCTTGCTGATAACGTCAATCACCAGATCCATATTCAAACCGGCTTTTTGCCCGAAGTTCATACCCTCGGCGAGGCCCTGCACCAGACCCGCGATACACAGCTGGTTAACCATCTTGGTGAGCTGACCGGAACCGGATTCCCCCAACAAAACGCAAGCCCGCGCAAAACTGTCGATGACCGGCTTGGCCCGGTCGAAAGGCGCCTGGTCGCCGCCGCACATGACGGTCAAGACGCCATTCTCGGCACCGGCCTGCCCGCCCGATACCGGCGCGTCAATAAAGGCCACGCCGGTCTTGGCAGCCAGCGCATAGATCTCGCGTGCGACCTCTGCCGAGGTCGTCGTGTGATCCACCAGGACAGCGCCTTTGTGCATGCCGGACAGGGCGCCCTCGGCTCCCAGCGTAACCTGGCGCAGGTCGTCGTCATTGCCGACACATATAAACACGAATTCGGCCCCCTTGGCGGCGGCGGCAGGTGTCGGAAAATGCGTTCCACCGTGCCTGGCAACCCATTCCGCCGCGCGTTCGCCGGTGCGGTTATAGACCCGGGTTGCATGCCCCGCAGCCTGCAAGTGACCAGCCATGGGTGCGCCCATGACGCCGAGACCAAGAAATGCGACAGTGGCCATGTAAACTCCCGATTTGAGACGATGGCAACAGTGTACCCGGTTGCGTGCGGAGAGTTTAGAGTTAGGGCAGGAGAGGAAAGTGGTGAGTGAAATTTTGTTATTGCGACATGGGCAAGCTTCATTTGGTGCGGAGGACTACGATCAACTGTCGCACACCGGTGAGACACAGGTACGCATGTTGGGTGAGCATTTTGCGGGACTTGGGATAGAGTTTGACGCGGTGTACAGCGGTGCCATGCGGCGACAGCGTGACAGTGCGCGTCTGGTGCTGGAGGGCATGGGTCACCCGAGTCCGGAGAGTGTTGGATTGCTGGAGCAATTCAATGAATTTGACCACCTGCCTGTTTTGCGCGAATACCTGACGGGAAAGGCGGGGCGGACCGCGGATACCGTCGACATTGAACGCCTGAGTCGTGACCGGGGGTATTTCCAGGCCGTCTTTGATGCGGCCACTCGTTCCTGGATAGCCGGTGAATTGCAGGGGCCAAACCTCGAGACCTGGCTGGATTTCTGCCATCGAATAGAAGATGGCATGCTTACTTTGCAGAAGGATGTGGCTCAGGGTGGGCGCGTGTTGGTCAGCACCTCCGCCGGGGCCATCAGCGTTGTCTTGCAGTCGGTTCTTGGGACCCCCAGGCATGAAGCATTGCGCCTGGCCTGGGTCATTCGCAACAGCTCGCTGACGCGTATCCTTTGGGATGGCAAACAAGCATCCATGGAGATGTTTAATAGTGTCGCTCACCTCGAACGAGGTGACCGGGTAGATTTGATCACCTATCGCTAGTGCCTGGGTCCATAGCTGCAGCGGTGTGCTCAGCCCGTCCTGGATTGCGGTGGCCCTGATCAATCCGCTACCATCGCGGAGTGTATTTGCCTTCGGGACGATGGGTTACCTTATGAAACATCTGATTTCCGCCTGTGCGGCCACCATGCTTTTGTTGTCAGCCGGCGCTTTGCATGCCGAATGCGCGTTCCCCAGTGCGGATAGCCTGGCTATCCCTGATGGTAGTAAGGCCAGCAAGGAAGAGCTCCTGGCCGCGATTCAGAGAGTCAAGGACTACCAGGCAGCAATGGTTTGGTTTCGTGACTGCCTGGACGCCGAATTGGCCGAAATGGAGCAACCGCCTCCCCTGGAAGCTACTCAGTTCCGCGACTTGCGCTACAACGCCTCAGTCAGTTCCGAGGAGGAGATTGCGGACAGACTCAACACGGAGATTCGTGCTTACAAAGCGCGCGCGACGGAATAAATCAGAGATTTCCTAGCAAGCGGCGCCTGCCGTGGTGACTGAACAGCTTGATGAATTCGCCAAATACCGCTTCGGCGAGTTGTTTGGTCTCTGCAATCTGCGTCTGGGTTTCAGCTAGCACCCGCTCCGGGTCGACCTCGCCGCCCATGGCCTCGATTTCCCGCTGGTGTGCGGGTACTTTGAGCCAGCGCTCGATCAATCGACGGTCTACCTCCAGGTGAAACTGGAGACCGTATGCGTTGTCACCGTACTTGAAGGCCTGGTTGGGACAGACCTCGCTGCTGGCAAGGTGAGTAGCGCCCTTTGGCAGGGCAAATGTGTCGCTATGCCACTGGAAAATCCTCTGCGAGGGTTTGAAATGCCGAAACAGTGGATCGTTTCCTGCCTGCTCGGGTACGCTGACAGTGTGCCAGCCAATTTCCGGTTTTGAACTGCGGCCTACCTTCGCCCCCAGCGCCCGCGCCAGCAGTTGCGCACCCAGGCAGATACCCAGTACCGGCAGGCGCAGGTGCACAGCCTGTCGTATCAGTTCGATCTCGGTGGTCAGGTGAGGGTGCCTGTCGGTTTGGCTGGCGCCCATGGGACCACCCAGCACAACCAGACCGTTATAGCCGTCCAGGCTTGGCTGGGCCTCGGGCTGGCGACTGAAATTGACATAGCGGATACGAAAACCGGCATCCTTCAGTTGCGGATTCAGGGTTCCCAGGGGTTCGTAGGGCACATGCTGAAAGACCAGGATTCTCTTCATTTGCTCAAACGTGAATATTTTAATCAGGGCAGGACATTTATCACGTCCCGGTGCGGCAGATCAATGTTGTCCTGACAGCAAGGCTTGACGTGGCCTTTGACCCTTGCATACACTCAGGCACTACTCATCGAGACCGGCAGAGGGACAGGCCCGAAGAAGCCGGGGCAACCAGCGGACCTAACCAGTTCGAAATGGTGCTAACTCCTGCGGGACCAGTCGTATGGCTGGCCGCCGATAGATGAGCCGCCGTGCAGCGCCCACGCTGGTGAAGGACACGGTGACTCCCACTACGGTTCCTCGCAGGGTTTCACGAAGAGAAACCTGATCCCGGTCATGGCCGGGTGTGCACGAGTAAGGACCGACCCTGTGAACAGACACGTATGCAAATCAGCGCCACTCGAGCTTTCCCTGGCAGGGGCGTGTGGCTGTTGCGACTGTGCATTTGGGCCCGGCGCCGATCGCGCAATAACGAGCCCGGATTTGTGCGGGACAGGGACCCGGAAATGAGCAAGCGAGACCAGGAAGGCCGGACCGGCGCGGTGCGCGCAGGGATAGAATCCGACAGGCAGTACGGCGCGGTGGCACCGCCGCTGTACCTGACGTCCAATTACACATTCCGCGATATCGGCCAGCCCCGTACCTACGATTACACCCGCACCGGCAACCCCACCCGGGATCTTCTGGGTGACGCCATTGCAGAACAGGAGGGTGGCGCCGGCGGAGTGATTACTGCCTCGGGCATGGCTGCGGCAACCCTGGTCTGCCAGTTGCTCAAGCCTGGCGACATCCTGGTTGCTCCGCATGATTGTTACGGCGGCACCTATCGCCTGTTTAATGCCCTGGCGGAAAGGGGGCAATTTCAGGTCCGCTTCGTTAATCAGAGTGATCAGCAGGCGCTAACGAGTGCCCTGGCC
>JAPHSC010000292.1 GCA_026193125.1 Gammaproteobacteria bacterium | reverse complement strand
GAAGAACTGGTGGAGCAGGCCAGGCACAGTGAACGCCGCAGGGCCCACCTGAATACCCACGAGTCCGAGGGTGCTGCGGTACAACGGTTGTTTATTGCCACCGAACCAGACACCTACATGCGTCCCCACCGGCATCCGGAAGCCCATAAATGGGAATTCTTCATGGTTCTGGATGGGCACATCGACCTGTTACTGTTTGAGCCGGACGGCCATCTTCGCCAGCGCACTACCATGACCCCTGGCTCCATCAGGGCGGTGGAAGTGCCACCCGACACCTGGCATTGCTATGTCTGCCAGGCCAGCGGCACAGTGGCCATGGAGATCAAGGAAGGGGCCTACACGCCCACCAGGGAGGAAGATTTCGCCAGTTGGGCGCCCCCCGAGAGGAGCGCCGAGGCCCACCGGTATCGCGAATGGATGCGGACCGCACAACCCGGCGAGCGATTCAACCAGGCCTGAAGTACCTTTCGGCTACTTGCCACATCGAAAAGGCGGGTCGGTTCAGCGCCTGAATCCGGGCACTACGCCGGGCGAGATTGGCTAACGGTCTCAGTAATAGGATTCGACCGGGCCCTTGTATTCCTGCAAGGTGTTGCCACCGTCGATGATGATCAGCTGGCCGGTTATGTAGGAAGATTCGTCCGAAGCCAGGAAGGCGATCAGGTCGGCCACCTCATCCGGTGTACCGGAACGACGCAGGGGCGTATTGAATCCCCCGACGGCTTCCTGCGGCAATTGTGATCCGGAACTTATCCAGCCTGGTGCAACATTATTGATGGTGATGCCTTTGTCGCCCACGTCCAGGGCGATACTCCGACTCATACCCACCATGGCTGCCTTGGCTGCGGAATAGGGCGCCGATGCAGGGTTGCTCACTACCGGGCCGGTTACCGAGGATACGTTCACGATACGGCCGTAACGCTGGCGTATCATGCCAGGCAGCAGTTCCTGGGTGACGTTGAAACAGGTGGTCAGATTTCTGTCGATGGATTCATGCCAGGCTTGCTGACGGAGGTTGACGAAGGCGGAGGATTCCTCGACCTGGCCGACCTGTACCATGCCGGCATTGTTGACCAGTATGTGCACCGGCCCCAGTTCGGACAGTACGTTGGCGCACAGGGCATCCACCTGGGGCCGATCCATCAGGTCGGCCACGTAGCCGCAGACATCTATCCCCAGTGCTTTCAATTCGCTCACACGCTCAAAGATGCGATCTGTGGTGGAAGTGATGCCAATCCGCGCGCCGCCCAGCCCCAGCTTTCGGGCTGCAGCAAAACCTATCCCGGATTTACTGCCGGCGCCGGTAATCACAGCATTTCGGTTGGCAAAGCGTTGTGTGTCCACGGGTCTCTCCTTGGGCGCGGCGCCGGTGCATGAGGGCTGGCCGAGCATACAAATCAAATCTGGTGCGAGGAACAGGGTAACATTTCAGGCTCGCACAGGGCGTTGCAGCACGTGTAACAAGCCGCGCTTGAGTGGAGGGTATTTTCAAGGAGTCGGGAATGGGGAGACAGGTCGAGTGAGCGCCGTACACAGGACCATGCTGCGCCGGGCAGCGAAATGCCTGCCTTCGCTCAGGCAGGCAATGGTGCAGGTTGGGCCGACAACCCTGTCGATTCGCAGCGATATGCCTCTTAGCCTGTATCTGTGTCGTTCAGTTGTGGGGCAACAACTCTCGGGCAAAGCAGCCAGGACAATTTGGGGCCGGGTGGAGACCCATGTCGACGCGAAGGGATCCTCACTTGTCGAGGTGATCCGGCAGGACGGGAACGGGTGGCTCAGAGCTTGCGGCGTGTCGCGCAGCAAGTCACGGGCGATAGCCTCAATTTTTGAGGCCGAGGATGCAGGTCTGCTGGAGGCCGCAGTACTGGCCAGGATGGATCATGCGAGCAGATCCGCGCAGGTCAGCCAGGTATGGGGAGTGGGTCAATGGACCTGCGATATGTTATCGATGTTCTATTTCGCTGATCCGGATATCTGGCCCCGGGCGGATACCTCGACCAATAAGGTTCTGACTAGCTTCATGCAGCAGGAACAGATGAAAGGCGAGGCCTGGGAGGCGGCGGAACTTTTCAAGCCCTACCGTACCTACCTGGCCATGTATTTGTGGCGCATCGCCGATATCAGGCTGCCATGAGGCCGGCAGCGGCTGCCAAGGCCGATCAGTTGTGCTTATAATCGTCGCGTTTACACACTTTTGAGTAATGCGATGCGCCGAATTATTTTTGTATGCCTGATGCTGGTCCTGACCCGGGTCGGAATCTCCGATGCGTTTGCCGAGGTACAGGATGGCCTTGCGAAAAGTGCGCCAGAGAGCCTGGGTTTATTCGTGACCGCGGATGCGAGTTGCCCCTTTCCGTTGCAGGAGTTGGAGGAACTGGTCAGCGCCGGGATGCTTGATTTGCAGCTTCAGCCGAAGCCTTTTGTCGCCCAGGAACTGTATTTGAAGGTTATCGTTTCCTGCCTCAATAACGAGTTGGGCGGAGGCTACCTGTACAACGGCCAGGTAGATTTTGTCATCGCGCAAGCCGACGGTGTCTTGCGCCCCTGGCAAGGTATTTATGGGGCTTTCGGTTTCGGGTCGGCCGACAGAATCCTGCAAGTGGTTGGCGAGGCCATTCGGGGTGGCTTGCGAGATTACGTTGATTCCAATCCCGATCTGGGTAGCACGGCAGGCTCGTCAGGTTCGCAGTGACCGGGACAGCTGTGCAATATCCGCCACGCCGGTCCGGCAGCACCCACCAATAATGCGTGCGCCCAGCCTACGCCACTGGGCAGCCATACCGGCCAGTGAATCGTCCGTCTGCCCCGGCAGCCAGGTATTGTCCCCGGCCACATAACATTCCCCGCTGTTGGGATAGGCAAGGAGTGGTTTCCCGGTCTCACCGGAAACGGAAGTCAGGAGATCGCAGACGAACTGGGGTGGTGTGCAATTTACACCGGCAGCGACAATTTGCGCTGAATCGGCGGCGGCTGCCATGGCGCTGGCGAAACTCTCCCCGTGATTGAGCGAGGCGCCGTCCCGACAGCTGAAGCTCAACCATGCCAGTGCGTGGGGGAATTCTTCAAGTGCCCTGAGCAGTAACTCTCCCTCGCGCAAGCTGGGTATGGTTTCCAGGGCCAGCAGGTCCGGACCGGCCTGCAGCAAGACCTCGATTCGGCGCAGGTGGAAATCAATGAGTTGCCGGTCCGGTACCGAATAGTCGCCACGATATTCGGAACCGTCATGCAAGTGGGCGCCGTAGGGACCCACCGAGGCGGCTACCAGGGGAGGTGGGCGGTCAGATTCCCGCTCTGCTTTTTCCAGGAAATCGTCCCTGGCCTGGAGGGCGAGTTCAACACTGAGCCTGATCAGCTTGGCGCTCTGGCTTCGGTCCAGGCCGCGTGCGGCGAAGCCCTCGAAACTGGCCTGATAGCTGGCGGTTATGGCGACATCCGCTCCCGCGGCAAAATAATCGTAGTGCAACTGACGAATGCTCGCGGGCGCCTCTAACAGAATCTTGGCTGACCAGAGTGGATCGTTGATGTCAGCACCCCGGCTTTCCAGTTCCGTAGCGAGGGCGCCGTCCAGAACCAGGATATCGCCTGCCCGGCGCAAGTAAGGCTGGAGCAGGGCCGGGACGATCGGGGACGGCTGTTGCATGGTACTAGGAAGCCTCCGCGCTATTCATGTAATTGCGTCGCGCAAGCAGAATATTCGGCTTCTGAACGGCCAGTCTTGACCAGTCCGCTTGGCCGGAGTTATCGGTTTGCATTCAGACACCGCGCCAGCCATCTATTAGCCGCTTCACCAAGATGAGCTCGTGGGCTTTCTGCGCTCAGGGCAGTTTGATCCTGACATCATCCTTGAGCACGCTTATGGTGTAGGTCTTAAGCGCCTTCTCACCACGAACCACATTCAAAAGCTGGATACCCGGCGGGAAATTGGCCCAATCAATGACCTCGCCGGTGCGGATATCAAAACGCGCTCGATGCAAAGGACACTGAATCTTGCAGTCGTCGACAATTTTTCCCATCGAAAGAGGACCAAAAGTGTGCGTGCAAGTGGTTTGCGTGGCGAAAAAACCGTCCTCCAGATGATATAGAAGAAAGCTCTCGCCCTCGATTGAGAACTTTTTCATCTCGCCCTGGGGCAGATCCTGGACTTTGCAGACTTTGTGTAGCGGCATGGCTGGCTCCGTTGTGCATACGTCCTGCCGTGGCTCCGGGATGGTCAGGAACTGTGGGGCAGGATAAGTGTTGGCGCGAATTGTAACCCCTGGACGACCTTATTGCGTGGGTTACGCGAATATTGAGGCCTAATTCGATACTTGAGTGCCGGGCGGGGCGAAAATCCCCCGATGCGGGTATGCAGAATTACTGATGTGCAGCGAACCGGAGCAGGTCTATCTTGAGCGGCAAGTGAAACTATAAGGCCTTGATGCATCCGGTCCCCAGGTGGGAATGAGAAGGGCAGAGCCAATGACCAAAACCCCGCAACATGACAATCCCCTGCCAAGCTATGTAGCGGCAATTGTTGATTGTGGTTTTGCCACCTGGGTTTTCGGTTCGCCACCAGCAGGCCTTGAGAGACAGTTTGAGGACAGGAAGATACCGGTAGAGGATGTGCGGCTTGTGCGTGTGTGGGGCTTGCAGGTCGACGATGAACGGGAATTGCCAGGGCATGAGCGCACCTCAATCCCTGACGAGGAAATCTGGCAGGTCACCCTGGTGGCCCTCGACGGATCCCATTTTGAAGTGAACTCCGAATTGCTGGTTCCTGCCAGCGAGCGCGAATAGTCGGGAGGCGAGAGGATCTTGAATATCAAAACAGCACAAGCAGCCCTGCGGTCTATGACGGAACCACAGGGGCCTCGTCCTGCGTCGTACGTCGCAGAGCCCGGCGCGGCCAAGCGCCAGGTCTGGTACGAACTGGCCAGTGGTTTGACCGGCCTGGCCCTGGCCCTGTTCATGTGGGGGCACATGGTTCTGGTGGGTTCCATACTTACCGGTGCCAGGGGCTTCGACTGGCTCGCCAGTTCGCTGGAGGAATACTATATCGCCCAGCCCACGGTTGCCGTGGTGTTGGCGTTATTCATCATTCATGCGGTCATGGCGGCCCGCAAGGTGCCTGCCCAACTTAAAGAGCGCAAGATGATTGCCGACCTGGGCCGGGATCTCAAGACCTTTGGCAAGGGCTACCCAGGCAATGCCAGGGGTGACGAGCGCTTTCAGCCTCACCTCGAATCACTGCTCTGGATCTGGCAGATCCGCACCGGAATGATCATCCTGGTGTTAGGCAGTTTCCATTTGTTGTTGCTTGGCTTCGATGTGCTGGGGGCAGGTCTTTATGGCCTGCATGACGGCGTGGGTATCGAGGCTGTCCGCAGCCTGGCACGGGTGCAGGGCGGACTGTGGATGCTGTATGCGGTACTGCTGTTGTGCGTTGAATTTCACGCCAGTATCGGTATGTACCGGCTGGCCATCAAGTGGGGTGTCGGGTCCCGGCTGGGACGTCCGACCTTACATCGGATTGAAAAGGTATTGCTCTGGTTCTTTTTGGGCCTGGGTATCGTGGTTCTCGCTGTGCTGGCTGGCGTGCTGGCACCCCCCCTTGAATTTCTACTGTAGGGCTGAGTGATTATGGAGTCCTTTTATACTTCTGACGTGCTGGTGATTGGCGGTGGCCTGGCCGGCGAAAGGGCGGCTATTGAAGCTGCCGCCAGTGGCCTCAAGGCCACTATCCTCTCCCTGGTTCCGCCGCGACGCAGTCATAGCTGCGCTGCACAAGGTGGTATGCAGGCAGCCCTGGGCAATTGCGTGAAAGCTGCTGGTGATAACGCCAATTGGCATTTCCTTGACACCGTTCGGGGATCTGACTGGGGTGCTGATCAGGAAGTGGCCAGAATGTTTGCCGAGGAAGCGCAGGTGGCGGTTCGCGAGATGGCCTACTGGGGCGTTCCCTGGACACGCCTGACGCCTGGCAAGAACAGTTATTTCATTAAGGGCCAGCGGGTAGAGATTGACGAGCCGGAAGAGAAGGCCGGCATGATCATGCACCGCGATTTTGGCGGTACGGCCAAGTGGCGGGCGTGCTACGCAAGCGCCGGCACCGGACATTCAGTGCTATATGCCGTGGACAGCGAAGTAAGCCGCTTGGGTATCGAAGTGCGCGATCGTATGGAGGCGCTGTCACTCATATACGAGGGCGACCGTTGCTGGGGTGTCGTGGCGCGCTGCCTGCGTACTGGAAAGCTGACTGCGTTCCTGGCCAGGGCCACGGTGATCGCGACCGGCGGTTATGGGCGCATCTATGGCAAGTACACCACAAACGCCACCATCAATGAGGGTACCGGTGCCATGTTGGCCCTGAATACCGGTAGTGTGCCGCTGGGCAATATGGAAGCTATCCAGTTCCACCCGACCGGCCTGTGGCCTTCGGGAATCCTGATCACTGAGGGTTGTCGCGGCGACGGTGGTTACCTAGTTGACAAGGACAACATCCGTTTTGTCGCTGAATTGGAGCCGGAGAAACAGGAACTGGCCAGCCGCGACGTGGTTTCGCGTCATATGATGCAGCGGGTCAAGGACGGCAAGGGTGCCCCCAGCAAGTTTGGGCCACATATCTGGCTGGATTTGCGGCACCTGGGTGAGGCGCACCTGAAGACCAAGCTACGCGAAATCTGGGAAATTTGCCGTGACTTCGCGGGTATTGATCCGGTAAAGGAAATGATTCCCGTGAGACCGTTCCAGCACTATTCCATGGGTGGTGTGCGCGTGAACAAGGACGGCCAGGCCTACAACATGCGTGGGCTGTTCGCCGCCGGTGAAGCTGCCTGCTGGGATATGCACGGTTTTAACCGGCTGGGTGGTAACAGCCTGGCCGAAACCGTCGTGGCCGGCCGGATCGTGGGTCAGCGCGTGGCCCAGTTCGTTGACAGTGAAACCCTGGACGTAGGCACCGCCCTGGCCGAAACCTTTGTCAAGGAGCAGGAGGCGCGTATCGCAGACTGGATGGGACGCAAGAGCGGGGGTGCGAGCGTTTACGATATTCGCGATGCCCTGGGCGAAACCATGATCGACAAGGTCGGAATCTTCCGCAAGGAGCAGGAACTGCAAGAGGCCGTTGAGGAAATTCGGGGCTATTTGCAGCAGATCAAGACCATCGGTCTGCGCAACAGCGCTGCCGGTGTCAATCCTGAACTCACCTTTGCCCTGCGTCTTGAAGGCATGTTGAAACTGGCCCTGATAGCTGCCAAGGGCGCGCTGGCTCGTAAAGAGAGTCGTGGCGCGCACAGTCGTGTGGACTATCCGCAGCGGGATGACAAAAACTGGCTGAAACGGACACTTGCCCGGTGGCCCCTGGGTGCCTCTGAACCGGAGCTCAGCTATGAGCCGGTGGGCTTGCTTGATCTGCCCCCGGGTGAACGCGGTTATGGCCATGCAACCCGTATTCCTCTGGAACAGGACATCGAGGACTACAACAAG
>JAPHSC010000131.1 GCA_026193125.1 Gammaproteobacteria bacterium | reverse complement strand
CTGAGTTTGTTGAGTGACTCGACATGGCTGCTGCCTGCAAGCACTTCTATCGATCCACCAACGATGTCGTCCAGCTTGCGTGGACGTTGCGTGCCCACCTTGTAAATCAGGTGTTCACTGGTGGCCTTGTAGGGTCTGCTGAACCGGACTTTCGATTTTCTGTCTTCGGTAACCGTCAGGGCTGCAGCGGCAAGATCGGCTTTGCCATCGATAACCTGGGGCAGTATGTCGGCGAAACTTTCGCTGGCGTAAATTTGCAGCTTGACACCCAGTTCTCTGGCGAGTCCGCGGACCATCTCGTATTCCGCGCCGGCGTAGCCATTGGCGCCCTGGTAGTAGGTAACGGGACTGAAGCGGGTGACCACCCGAAGGACTCCGCGCGTCTTGACCTGCTCAATCAAGGACGGCGCTTCCGAGCAGGTACTCAGAGACACCCAGAGCGACGACACAATTATCAGCGTAAGAAGTCTCAAGCTGCGGCTTCCTCCGCATGGATACGGGTACAATAATAGCCTACCCAATGGAATATCCGTCGCGGGCGAGTACAGATTTTTCGTGGGCTACCAGCTGAATATGTCAGCTAACGTGTTGTGAATTTGCGACAAGCCAGTCGCAAACCGCGCCAACACAGGTCATCCAACCATCGAAAGCCGGGGTGCTGCCATGGGCGAATCCCTGAAGGAGAATACGTGAGCCAGCTTCCCCAGAGCATGTCAGTGAGTGAAATCCGCGCGCCTGGCGCCCCTGAAGTCCTGGTCTCCGGGACCCGTCCAATACCCGTGCCGGATCCCGGGGAAGTGTTATTGAAGGTAGCCGCTGCTGGCGTGAACAGACCTGACGTGTTCCAGCGCAAGGGATTTTATCCGCCCCCTGCAGGTGCATCGGACATCCTTGGGCTGGAAGTCTCGGGCGAAGTAGTGGCACTGGGTGACGGCGTTTCCCGCCTCTCGGTTGGAGATAAAGTCTGCGCCCTGCTGGCCGGTGGCGGTTACGCCGAATACGCGACGGCGCCCGAACCGCAGTGCCTGCCGGTGCCTGCCGGCTTGAGCATGCTTGAGGCGGCGGCTTTGCCTGAAACCTACTTCACCGTATGGTCCACGGTGTTTGAACGCGGGGGACTCAAGGCCGGTGAGACCCTGCTGGTACATGGCGGTTCCAGCGGCATTGGCACCACGGCCATTCAGCTCGCCTCGGCCCTGGGCGCCACGGTGTACGCGACCGCCGGATCGAAGGAAAAATGCCGTGCCTGCACCGACCTGGGCGCTGCGCTCGCGGTGAACTACAAGGAAGAGGACTTCGTGGAAATGTTGCGCGAGGCCACCGGTGGGCGCGGTGTTGACCTCATCCTGGACATGGTCGCCGGGAGCTACCTGGAGCGGAACGTCACACTGGCGGCGGTGGATGGACGCATTGTCATCATTGCCTTCCTGGGCGGGACCCGGGCGGAGATGGATTGGCGGCCCGTGATGGTCAAACGCCTCACCATCACCGGTTCAACCCTGCGACCGCGAACGGTTGAGGAGAAGGGGGCGATAGCGCGCGCCCTGCAGGAAAAGGTTTGGCCCCTGTTGGAGTCCGGACAGGTGCGCCCTGTCATCAGCAAGGTTTTTCCCCTGGAGCAAGCGGCCCAGGCCCATGCCCTGATGGAATCCAGCGAACACATCGGGAAAATCATGCTGGAAATAAGTAAATAGTTCCCGGGGGCGCCGAAGGGCAGGGCGCCTTCATCTGGCAGTGGAGCGAGTTTGCCGCGGACGATGTTCACCGGCCATTCCCGCCAAGGCAGCATTCAGCTGCATCACTAATTGTCGATTTCAACTGCTCCGATATCGCCGAGAAGGTCCGCAGGCCTGGGATTGCCCAGTTGATCAGTGTCCAGCGGATTAACGCCAAGAGTCACCTCAAACAGGTGCACTGAGATACCGCCTACATTGCTATGACCCAGGCCAAACAGTGCAGTCCAGACATCGTCGTTAATCAGTGCCGGACCCAGGGTGGTGATCTGATCCACGTTGACTCCGGCAATTTCGTTGGCCAGCGCCAAATCGAGATGGTGCCAAAACTCGATATAAGCATGGTTATAGGCATATTGAGGCCATGTTTGTGCAGGGCCACACCAGTACGCCTGTTCTATGGTGTCTATGGTGACGTTGTTGCAATTGACATACTGCTGAGATCCCTCAGTATCCGGATCGATATCTGACAAGAACCCTTGAAAATATGTTCTGAACTCACTCTCGAAATTCGGTTGAGCGTAAACATCCCGGATTTGACTCAGTATCACTGGAAGAAAGAGTGGGTTCATGCCTTCGAATTGTTGCCCATCCAGTTCACCCAGAACCTCG
>JAPHSC010000100.1 GCA_026193125.1 Gammaproteobacteria bacterium | reverse complement strand
CGGCGGGCGCACGCTCACGCCCGTCAACCAGGACCTCGAAACTGTCCTCAGCCCGGTGCAGCAACCAGAAACCACCGCCACCCAATCCGGTTGCGTTGGGCTCCACCACCGCCAGCGCTGCACTGACGGCCACCGCCGCATCAAATGCATTGCCACCGGCTTCCAACACTTCGTAGCCCGCGGCATTTGCCAGCGGATGGGCGGACGCGATGGCCGCATTCCCGGGGCCTGCCGCCTGGGCGCCGGCGGCCAGCAGCAGCCACAGGAGCGAGTACCTCAGCAGCCCTCCGCAATATCCGCGTGCAGCGGCGATCACGCCTGCCAAGCTAGCGGCCTCCCCGCCTGGCCTGGTACCTGGCATCCAGGGCTTTTTTCACACTGGGATGCACAAAAAGCGAAACGTCACCACCCAGCATGGCTATCTCGCGAATCATGCTGGAGGAAATGTAGGACAGTTCTTCCTGGGGAGTCAGGAATACAGACTCCAGTTCAGGCGCCATGGCCCGGCTCATATTGGCCAGCTGAAACTCAAATTCAAAATCCGAAACTGCGCGTAACCCACGCACCATGACATCCAGTTTGTTCTGCCGCGCGAACTCAATGGTCAGTCCGTCATATCCGGTCACTTCAACATTATCGAGATCCATCAGCACTTCGCGGGCAAGGTCCACCCGCTCCTCCAGGCTGAACAGCGTACCCTTGGCCGGGCTGGCGGCGACTGCGACCACGACCCTTTTAAACAGGCGGCTTGCACGGCGCACGAGGTCATGGTGACCATTGGTGATAGGGTCAAATGTCCCCGGATAGATTGCGGAAAGGCTCATGACTCTTGCACCTGCTCAGTTTGATCCAGTTCATTTCCAGGCCCAGGGGGCCGCAACAGGCTGGCCAGCACGTTCCCGGCACGGGTCCGGCGCAGCACTTCCCAATCGGGTGGCAGTTCCGGCTCGCCGTGACTGGCAGAGGTTTCAAGGTAGATCCTCGCACCCGGAGCCAGCCAGCCGCCTTGCAGCAAGAGTGTACACAATTCGCGGCTCCACTCCTGATCGAAAGGCGGATCGGCGAATACGATGTCTACCTGTACGGACCCGCGAGCGAGAAATTGCCTGACGTTGCCGCGTTCACAGTGGGCACCCCTTGCACCCAAGGTGGCCAGGTGCTGCCGTATATTGCCGAGGGCCGACTCCGACTCATCGACGAACACCACACTTGCAGCGCCGCGCGACAAGGCCTCAAGCCCAAGTGCACCACTGCCACAGAACAAATCCAGGCAACGAGCGCCTGGAACCTGCATGGACAACCAGTTGAACAAGGTCTCGCGAACCCGATCAGGAGTCGGGCGCAAACCCGGCAAGGGGGGAAAGCCCAGCACACGGCTGCGCCACGCGCCACCGATGATCCGGAAGCGATTGCGCTGACCGCTGCGCGTTGCACGGCCCTGATTCCTGGATGATTTTCTGGACATGAGAACCCGTGATCCCAAGAGAGTATGCAGGGAGACTCCGCTTATTCTGGACGGTGATTATTGTAAGCGAAAAAACCGGGATTCAATGCAGCGCCCGCGCAATGGCTGGCGATTGCGAACATCCGCAACATGAAACCCGGATTCAATAGCCGCTCGCCGCCGGTTCATGCAACGATCAAGGATGCTCCCGGCGATCCATATTCCCGGGGCGCCGCGGCGTGACCGCCGCCCGCTCCCGGGCAAAAACCACCGAGCTACTCACGTTGTGGGCAGCAAGGCGGGCTTTACTCACGCTTTCTCGACATTCAGCACCGAGGCCAGGCGATCCAGCACAGCCGATTCCGTGTGGTGCAATTCCTCGTCAGCCATGGCGATGGCTAGCCCAGACGCGTAGATCTCTTGCTGCACCGGCACCGGCAACATATTGGCCCTTAGTTTCAAGTCCCTCCAGAACATATCGCTCTCAAGACTGACCGAAGACACGGTCATGCGTATCTGATCCTCACTCAGAGAGTAGCCGGTCCTGGAGCGGTAGGCTTCGACGCTTGCGTCTATTTCCTCACCATTCAACTTTCCGTCAGCGGCACACATCACTGCCATCGACCGAATAGCGAGGTCCATCGCTACCTCGCGTGGATCTTGTACCCCGGCCATCTTGCCCGGCCCTCCCGGCAATGCGGCCAGCATATCGTCACATGCGTCGAGGACTTTGTGTATGTAAGCGGTTATTTTCATTTTTTGCATCCCTGGTATTTTTATCGCTGCATTCCTTGAATGTCAGTCCCGAATTCCAACCGGGTCTGACACAAAATGACACATATTCGAGTCGCGGAGAATAGTTTTCTCGCTCAACCCCGGGCTGAGCAAAGTTGCCGGGGACACCCAAGGGTCGAAATCAGGCAAGACATGACCGCGAATAATCACGATAATTGCCTACCCATGTTTAAACGCAAAGACAAACTCACCGCCGGCGAAAGCCCCGCGCCCGGTTTTATCACCCGCTTGCGCAGCAGGCTTAATCGCGGCGACTCCTGGCTTACCTATGATCTCGCAAACCTGGTGCCAGGCGGCAAAATTGACGAGGACCTGCTGGAAGAGCTCGAGACACGCCTGCTGCTGGCCGATGTGGGTGTGGATGCCACCACCGAGATCATGGGCGGTCTGCGCGGTCGTTTGAAACGCAATGAACTAAAGGACGGCCAGGCAGTGATATCTGCCTTGCGTGAGGCCATGCTTGAAATACTTGCGCCCTGCCAGTCTCCGCTGCGTATTGGTGACGAGCATCGACCCTGGGTAATCCTGTTCGTAGGCGTGAACGGCGCCGGCAAGACCACCACTCTTGGCAAACTGGCACGCAGGCTTAAAGACTCCGGGCTGTCCACGATGTTAGCCGCTGGCGATACTTTCCGCGCTGCCGCAGTTGAGCAGCTACGCGCCTGGGGTGAGCGCAATGACGTACCCGTGGTGGCGCAGGAATCCGGGGCGGATCCAGCCGCTGTGATTTTTGACGCCATGGCCGCGGCCCGGGCGCGCAAGATAGATGTGTTACTTGCTGACACCGCCGGCCGGCTGCAAAGCCAGACCGGTCTGATGGATGAGCTAAGCAAGATTGTCCGGGTAATGCGCAAGGCAGACGCCAGCGCACCACATGAAATTCTGCTGGTCCTGGACGCGGGCATTGGACAGAACTCACTCAACCAGGCGCAGCAGTTCCACCAGGCAGTTGGACTGACTGGCCTGGTGCTCACCAAGCTGGATGGAACTGCCAAGGGCGGCGTTGTGCTCAATATTGCCAGGGCCATGAAGCTGCCAATACGGTTTATCGGCATCGGTGAACAGGCCGAGGACCTGGATGTATTCAGGGCCGGGGACTTTGTTGAAGCACTGCTTGGTCCGGGGAGTGCGGCAAAGTGATTCGTTTTGAACAGGTTGCCAAGCGCTATCCCGGGGGGAGAGAGGCCCTTTCCGAATTAAGCGTTAGCGTCAGGAAGGGTGAGATGGCTTTTCTCACCGGGCACTCCGGAGCCGGGAAAAGCACAATTCTGAAACTGATTGCGCTGATAGAACGGCCAACCCGTGGCCAGGTGATTATTAACGGGCAAAATACCAACGGCATCAGTCGCCGGCAGATCCCCGCATTCAGACGCAGGATCGGCATGGTGTTCCAGGACCACAAGCTGCTCTACGATCGCACAGTGCTGGACAATGTCGGGCTGCCCCTGGTGGTGCAGGGAATCGGCCACCGTGAAATCGGTCGCCGGGTCAGGGCTGCACTGGACCAGGTGGGCCTGCTGGGCAAGGAGAAGATTTTCCCCGTAGCCCTGTCCACCGGTGAGCAGCAGCGGGTGGGTATTGCCCGGGCCGTGGTATCCAAGCCGGACCTGCTCATCGCGGATGAGCCTACGGGCAACCTGGACCCCGAATTATCTCTGGAGATCATGAACCTGTTTCAACGTTTCAACGACGTGGGTGTGACACTGCTCATCGCCAGTCATGATCACAGTCTGATTGAGCGACTGGGCAAACGCCGCATCACCCTGGCCTCGGGCAGACTTCTGAGCAATGGCCTTGCCGAGGGTCCCGGCGTATGAACCGTCGCCGACCCAATAGCGCCCGGCCCGTTGCTCCCAAGCCCAGGCGCAAGCAATCAGCGCCGGTGAACCAGGGTGTTGGAGGCCTGCGTTTGATCAGGGTCTATTTCACACGCCACGCCCAGAATCTTTTCTCTGCACTGGGACGCATGGTGCGGCAACCAATAGGCAGTCTGCTGACCGTGACTGTTATTGGCATCGCGCTGTGCCTGCCGGCCGGTCTGCACTTGCTCGTGGTTAACGGCAAGGCAGTCACCAGCAGCTGGGACAGCGCAGTGGATTTGACCGTGTATCTCAAGCCCGGTTTGCCTCCCGAGACCGCCAAGGGACTGGCAGGACGCCTGGAAAAACGCCTGGATGTAGCCAGCGTTGAGGTGATTCCAGCGGCCCAGGCCCTGGTCGAGTTTCGCGAGCTGTCCGGATTTGGTGAAGCGCTGGAGGCGCTCACGGAGAATCCACTACCCGATGTGCTGGTCATTCGGCCTGCCCAGGAGGACATCAACGCCACCCAGGTCAAGATGCTGGCAGACGAACTCACCGCCTGGAAGGAAATCGACCTGGTCCAGGTGGACACGGCCTGGGTAGAACGTTTTCACGCCCTTTTGGCAATTCTTCGTCGCGCGGTGTCACTCGCCGCAGCGGTGTTGGCCGTGGGTGTGGTGGTTATCGTGGGTAACACGATTCGGCTGGATATCCAGAATCGCAAGAGTGAAATCGAGGTATGCAAGCTCATCGGTGCGAGCGATGCCTTCATACGCAGGCCCTTTCTCTATAGCGGCCTTTGGTACGGGCTGGGCGGGGCCGTGATCGCCCTGTTGGTGGTCAATGGCACCATGTTCTTGCTCCAGCAGCCCATACGGCAGGTAGCGGGGCTTTACGGCAGCAACTTCGAGCTGACCGGCCTGGATCTTGGCTCGGTGCTGCTTATCCTGGCGGGTGGTTCAGGGCTGGGTTGGCTCGGATCCTGGCTGGCCGCAACCCGGCACATGCGCCTGAT
>JAPHSC010000316.1 GCA_026193125.1 Gammaproteobacteria bacterium | reverse complement strand
GGACACAAGTTCAATATTGGGTTGCACGTCCAGTCCTGGCGCCGTAACGAACACTGGCAGGCTGACCTGGAGACGCATAGTGACGGCGGTGCCCTGGGGACCCGCTGGTGGAGCAAGCTCGGTGATCAGCAAACGAAATGTTTGTTCCGCATCCGGATCCGGATTACCAAGGAACGCGACACGCACGATTTGCTGACTGCCAGGCTCAATGGTGAAAATGGGAGGTACTGCCAGGATCTGGTCTGTCTCTGCGAGTTGATTTTCCCCAAGATCGTTTTGGGACCAAAGCATCGCGACGACATCCATGGAAACGGGCGTCGTGTCTTCATTACGTATGCGCAGCTCAGCCGACACGCCAACCCGGTGCAAGTCCAGTCGCACGGGATTGACATCCACGGCAGCCGCCATGGTCCAGCCACTCCAAAGCCATAGCAGGAGACCCAGAAAGGGAGCGGCTGCTGCCGCTCCCTTGAGGTTACTTCGGGAAGTCATTCTAGAACGTGATCGTGACGGTTACGGAATCGTTATACGCAGCGTTGATCGCTGCGGCGGCCACCGCCTGAGTTACACGACCATAGACACTGATGGTATCGCCACCCAGGTAGCCGACACCCAGCACCGGCACGCCGCCACCGGCAGTGTTCAGCCACGGGTTGCTGCGGCCGGTATCGGTGTAAAGCTGGTAAGGCAGGGTGTTCGAGCCACCATCACCCATCAGACGGGTAGCCCCATCCGCGCTGCCAAGCAAGCCTCCATCGAGGGTGATTTCCGTATTGGTGCCAGTAGTGCACTGCCAGGTAATGGATCCAGCGGTATCGTTATCAATCGTGGGATCCAGCGTGCCAAATGCGACCGGTGCTGTGGTTACGATTTGACACACTGGTGCAACCTGTGCCGAAACCAGCAGTGTACCTGTGTCATTAGCCTGGACGGCAAACGATGCGCCGGCCAGGCAGGCTACGATTGCGAAGGCAAGGGTCCTGCTAGAAGCTTTTTTAATCGAAGTCATATTCAAATCCTCAAAATAGTAAATAGCCTAGGTCTTCGGCGGCCCAGCCATCTCCACCCGGAGATCTGTAGCATTGCGTCCCCGCCTCGCGACGGGTTTGCCTTTCTCGGCAGCCCCAGGAGATCCCCTGGCCTGCTGGCCCGCACTCGCCAGGGTGTCGGACCATCTCACGCTGCCTGTCATGAGCCCGTGAGCTTGGTGGGCATCCTACCCAAGCTAAAAAAGCGATTATGTGAAACAAGTCTCAGATGCCTATATTAATCAAGCCCTTGAGAGTCAAATCTAAACTGGACTTAATTTAATAGTCAGATACATGGTTGCCTGATATGGTCTTTTTCGAACAATAATTGCCATATGCAGGTGAAATTACTCAGGAAATCAGGATCTATGCAACATTCCTGAGCATGTACGCACCCGCCCGCGAAGAACCACCTCACCCGGTTTTGCTACGAAACAATCGGCATGTGAATGGCCAAGGCTCGTCCCCTGGGCCCATGCAAGGCGCACAACGGACCGAAACCGAACCGGACTTTCTGGTCGCAGCAAAGTCAGAGTCAGGGAGTCATGTGATGCGGTTGGCGCTCGAAAACCATGCCATCCGGGCGGTTGAGGCCCAAAAACGGGGCAAGTTGCCGGAGCGGCATTCAGAAGTCGATGAACGCGTCAGCGGGTGATCTCAAGCCTGGGAGTAGCCGAGCATTTTGCGTAAGCCGGGCGCAGCAAACTCCACCAGGCGCTTTTGGGTATCGGGCAGCACGTCGGGAATCTCTGCCGACAAGCCTTCCAGGTTCTCCCTGGCGGTGCCGCTTTGCTCCCGGTCCGATCCCACCCTGACTCTTTCACGCCAGTCTGCCGGCATGTCCTCTATGCCGCAATCCCTGAGCAAGCCGACAAAAAAGACCTCGGCCTCGCTGCTGTCCAGGTTCTTGACGTGTTGCAACAGGTCTTCAAAGCGCAGCATCCTGGCCTTCGTGCCCATCCAGGCCACGCCGTTGTGCAGAAAAATCTCCTGCATGGTGGGCGCCTTGTCGTAAATGCCGAGAATCATCATGTTCAGCATTTCTTCCATACTGACGTTGCCACGCTTGAGGTGATCCATGGATCCCTGGAAGTTATCCGAGAGGAAGAAGCGGGCCCGGGCCAGTACCCAATCGTAGGGGTCACGCACCAGCACCAGGTGCCGGACCGAATTCAAGGCAATGGCCGAATGATCTGAAAACAGCAGGTGTCCCCAGCTCAGGTAAGGGTGACTCTTGCCGAAAGCGGCCAGATTGCGCTTGAGCACCGGGAATTGGATAAATGCCTTGTGATACTGCTGGTCTACCGGCACGAACATACGCATGATGTTACGCAACAGGTGGGTGCCGCACTTGGGCACGCTGTTGAGAAATACCGGCACCTCCAGCCTGGCCTGGACAAAGTTCTTGTTCAGCTCATTCAGCGTGTCTGCTTTCGCCACGACCCTTGGCATTTACGCTCCCCTAAAAAATGTGTGCCGGCATTAGCCGGCACACATCATATCTTCTGACAGTTATTCAAACCACTTCTAGAACTTCATGCTCAGCTGCAGGAAGTAGGCACGACCAATCCAGTCGTATTGGGAGTAGAACGCCGACTTGCCTTCAACATCCGCTCCATCGCCCGCGAAGGAAACTTGCGGAGGCGCCTGATCAAAAGCGTTGGACACACCCAGCCTGGCCGTCAGTCCAATGTCCTCAAATTCGCGCGCAACCGAGAAGGCATGGTACACGACGCTTTCCGTGTCGAGAACGATACGTACGGACTCGTCATAGAAGCTGATGGTCGTATCGCCGTACCAACTTTCGTTGGAGGCGCTGCCTACGTAGTTGGCACGCCAGTAGAAGGACCAGGCATCACGATCCACGATGGCGCTGAAATTGCCTACCCACTTCGGATTACCCAGGCGACCGGCATAT
>JAPHSC010000034.1 GCA_026193125.1 Gammaproteobacteria bacterium | reverse complement strand
CGTGGAACAACATCCAGATAATGCCTACCAGAAAAAGCAGCGGTGCATCTGCGAGCTGAAATACATCCATCCTGGTACCAATGATCGCTACCAGCAGAAAAATAAAAACACTGCCAATTTTCGACGCCCCGCCGCCCTCGAGATCTCTGAATTTGGTGAAACTGAGCGCCATGCCAATGGTGGTCGCAGTCACTACGACCCAGAAGAACTCGCTGGCCAGGATAGAGTTTTTCAATACCTCGACATCCGCCGCCAGAGACGATGCGATACCGGCAACCAGGTGGGATATGCCGACCGAGCCAAAGGCGACGGCGGTAATCATCATGAAATCGACCAGGCTGCTCGTCCTCTCAGTCTCGGCCGTATAGCGCGCCATCGTGTCTTTCAACTTGTCGATCGCAGAGGTATCTGCCTTGAGCCACTTATCAATGGGTTCGGGGTTGCCGGCACCGTAGAGCAAAAAAATCATCCACAGATTGGCGACAACAATATCGATGGCCACCATCGCGGCATATCGATCGGGATTGTAGCCGTAGACTTCCAGCATCGCGGTTTGGTTGGCACCGCCGCCTATCCAGCTGCCTGCGAGTGTGGCGAAACCCCGCCATACGGCATTGATGCCCTCGCCTCCCACGGTTTCGGGACTGAACAGGGAAACGACGAGGATTGCGAACGGCCCGCCCAGCACAATACCGACGGTTGCGGTGAAGAACATGACCAGCGCCTTGGAACCAAGACCGAGTATGGCCTTGAGATCGATACTCAGCGTCATCAGCACCAGGCAGGCCGGCAGGAAATAGTCTTTCGCGATCGGCCAGAGATTTGACTCGCTACTGGAAATCAGACCGAAACTGTTCATCAGCGAGGGTAGCAAGTAACAAAGCAGGATCACCGGTACGAAGGTGTAAAACCGGGTCCAGCGACCACCCAGACTGCGAGTGTAGAAAATCACACCGAGAATAGAGACAAGCAGCCCAAAGACTATCGCATCGTTCGTGATCAACGGTGATTGCATAGTGATACTCCCTTGCGACGCCCGCTATCGCGACTCGACGCTCTTGGCCCAGAGTGGTACCCGTAGCTAGCTCTTGCGGCGACGACGACGCCGATGACCGGTTTCGGCCTCGGCGGTGGGTGCCACGGCGGCGGGCAGTTTCGGCAGACTGGTCTGCTCCTTCATCCCTGCCAGGATAATACGACGCATTTCTGCGTCCACAGCCGGGTCGGTTGCAATAGGTTGGTACTGGCTCAGGCGTCGGTCTACCTCGGCACAGGCACGCTCGTACAGAGCGCCGGCCCCGGGCTGGAAATTCGCTTCCCGGTTGGTACGGTCAATGACGGGGCTGGTCAGGTGCAACTCCCTGGGCCAGTACTCCAGGGTATGCGGGGACGTGATCAGGTGATCTTCCCGAATGACCTCCCTGACCAGGTCGATGCTGGGTAAATCGCCCATGACCTGGGTGTCTCGCACAAAATGCAGGGCCTGGGCGCACATCTCGTCATCGAACACCAGCTTGGCCAGGCTGAAGGTCAGCACGAAGTCCAGCATGCCCGGACCGGACACCGAGTTCACACCCGCCAGCGCAGCCAGCAGGGCGCTGCCAAATGTCTCGGCACCGCCCTGGGCATCCAGTACCTTGCCATCACTCAGCGCCATGTAGGACTGGGTGGGCAGACCCAGTGACTTGGCGACCTCGACATAGGCCACATCCAGGTGCAGGGCCTCAATGGCGGCCATGGGTGAACTTGCTGCCTTCATGTGGAAGGTTGCAGGCGCCCCGCCAAATACCACCGGCGCTCCGGGCTTCAATATCTGGGTCATGGTCATACCGCACAGGGTGTCCACCGTGTGAAAGACCGTGGCGCCAACCTGGGTCACCGGCGCAATCAGGCCCATCAGCGTCACCGGCACGATTTCCACCGGGATGCCCGCCTCCACGCAATCGATCATATTCTGGCAAGAGTCCTCGCCGTAACGAAAGTTGCCGGTAGCGGTGATGGTGAACATCGACATGGGTCGCTTGATCAAATCGGCCCGGTCAGATCGAAACAGCTGCATCATTTCCACCATCCGGCCCACGCCATGCTCGGTGAACGAACCCGAGACCACCGGCTTGTTCGAATTAGTCAGGCACATGTACAGACGCCAGGCATCGGAGACCTGGGACTCGATATCCTTGTTGGTGGAGAAGGCCGTAGCCAGGTAGGCAATATGCTGCAAGCCATCACACAGACGCACGTACTCCACGAAGTCGGTGGAATTGGCCAGGCGTAACTCGCCGCTGCGGTGATCCAGGATCTTCAGCCCGCTCGAACCGGGCACGAAGTGCACCTTGTCGCCGCCCAACTCGGCATGTGGCTCCCCGTCGCGGGTGAAAAGCGTGAAGGACTTGGGGCAGGTCTCGATCGCCTTTTCCACGACCTCCGCGGGGAACAATATGCGCCCGCCACTGGCGTCGGTTTTCAAGCCATGATCCAGCAATCGCTGGCGCATCCCCGGCCCGCGTATTTCCATGCCCACTTCAGCCAGTATTTGCTTGGCTTCGGCAATTATTCGCGCAATCAGGGCATCGTCCAGTATTTTCAATCTAGGGCGCATGGTTTGTCTCTATTCGTTAAAAGGATAAGGCGATCCCACCTGGGACCGTCGGTAGTCATTCAACCGGCTCGCCGTTCTTGCGCCGGTCGACATAGTCTTGCAGTTGATCATCAATGGCTGGATCGAGTGGCGGCTGCTCGTACTCGGCCAGCAATTGCTTCCAGATTTTATTGGCCCGGGTTGCGGTGTCTTGCTGCCCCGCTTCCTTCCAGCGTTCGAAATTCTGCCAGTCCGAGACCAGCGGCGAATAGAACGCTGTCTCATAGCGCTGCAAGGTATGCTCGGCTCCGAAAAAATGCCCGCCTGGTCCAACATCCTCTATCGCCTTCAGGGCAAGAGTATCATCGTTCACCTCTATGGGGCGCATGTACTCCGCCATCATCTGCAGCATTTCGGCATCCACCACCAGCTTCTCAAAGGACGCCGTAAGCCCACCCTCCAGCCATCCCGCCGCATGATTCACCAGGTTGGCATGTCCGCTGATCGCGCCCCACAAGGACATCTCACTCTCATAGGCGGACTGGGCATCCACGGCGTTGCTGGCGTTGGTATTACTGGAACGGAAAGGTAGCCTGTAACGGCGGGCCAGTTGCCCGCTGGCCATCGCCGCCTTGGTGTACTCGGGGGTTCCCAGGGCCGGCGCGCCGCTCTTCATATCCACGTTGGAGGTGAAGGCGCCATACATGACCGGTGCCCCCGGACGCACCAGCTGGGTCAGCACCACACCAAACAGGACCTCGGCATTTTGCTGCACCAGGGTGCCGGCGAGGGTGGCCGGGCTCATGGAGCCGGCCAGGGTAAACGGCGTAATACAGGCTACCTGCCCGGCCCGGGCCAGGGCCATGGTGCCCTCGGCCATGGGGATGTCCAGCTGCAGGGGCGAGTTGGTATTGATGATGCACAGGATGGCCGGCCGCCGAGCCAATTCCTCGCGATCAACCCCCAGGGCGATACAGGCCATGTTGATGCCATCCAGGGTGCGTTCGCGTCCCAGGGCTACACCCTGCCAGTTCTTGTCCATTAAACGAATTTGGGCCAGGTGCAGGTCCAGGTGACGGGTCTCAGGCGGCAGATCCATGGCCTCGAACGGTCCACCACCTTCCTGGTGAATAATATTCAGGGACTGGATCAAGCGAATGTAATCGCATTGCTCAGCGTAGCTACCCGGTCGGCGCCCCTTGTCCAGATCACTCACAAAGGCTGGCCCGCCGACACCGACAAACGCCACACGGTTGGCGCCCAGGTCCAGATCCCTGGCAGGGTTGCGCGCCCTTAAAACAAACTCCGAGGGTGCGGTGGCGATCGTCTCCATGACCATGTCCGGATCCAGACGCACCATCAGTGTATTCATATCAACGCTGGCGCCGGCTTTGGCAAAAATTGCCCTGGCCTCATCATTGAGCACACGCATGCCCACCCGGTTCAAAACCTGCAGTGAAGCCTGGTGAATGGTTTCAAGCTGCTCGGCACCAAGCACCGCGGTGGGCGCATAGGGGTTGCTCACTGCCTGCCAGGGTAGTTGACCAATATTACCTACCGTGCGGCGTACCCGGTGGCTACCTGCGCGTCGTGTCATTCAATCTTCCCGGTTGATTACTCGTCCGCTGAAATTTCGAGAGAATCCAGTGTCTGTTTTCGCCAGGTCTCGGTGTTCTCGACCTGGTTGAAACTGTACAGGTGAAATCCGGCAATGTGGAGCAAGGGGTCATCCAGACTGGGCGCAAGATCCATAAGCAGGTCGTCGGGCCGGTAGACTTTTTGCGTCATCAGCCTGGCGGCCAGACTGGGCTGCTTGGTAATGAACCGGGCCGAATCACCGACGCCGATGCGCAGGGATGTGCTCAGCAGTTTCGAGCGCTCGGCTACTCCCGGCAGTCCCAGCCAGGCCTGTAGGATCAACCCCCTGGCCCTCATGTCCGCAAGCCAACGCGTGATCAAGCCTGCATCGAAACACATCTGGGTCACAAAATAGGTAGCCAGGGACTGCTTGGCCAACAGGGCTTCGACCAGGATATTGTCGTCGATAGCCGGATGGCCCTCGGGGTAAGCCGTCACGCCCACATCGGGTATTCGATGACCCAACTCTGCCATGTCCCGCAACAAATCCAGGGCGCAGGCATAGTCGCCCAGCGGCTGATCCCGGTCGCCACCGGGAACAAAAATACTGTGAATCTGCATCTCGTCCAGGCGCGCAAGAATGTCTGTCAAATGGCTGCGATCCTTTACCATGCGGGCGGCGATATGTGGTATCAAACGGAGACCGCGACTATCGAGTCGCTCGGCGAGGTCCAGGGTAGCTTCCACCGGTTTGCTCGGTGAGCAGGTTATCGCCACCCACGCTCCATGCGGCAACACCTTGAGCTTTTCGCCTATGCCCTTGGCCGGAATCACTTCCAGATAGGATCGCTGCAGCGTGCGACGCAAGGCTCTGTGGTGTTGCGACGGAAACATGATGGGATCTCCCCGGGCATTCAGATGGGTTATGCATAGCCAGGTGCCGGCGGGCGCCAGCCCACGGCTAGCGTATGCGCTGGCCAGACCCGGCGGCAAGCCAGGTACAGAGTCCCCGAACTATCCCCGGCGGGATGCTTGCCCCAAGCCGTCGCTTGTCCCTGTAATTACACGGTTTGCAGCGCTGCCGTGGCGAACCATCGGCCAGAAGCGTGTTCCACAATGTGCAATGCGGGAAAAAGGAGAGTCCGGATCGCGCAAAAAAAACAGACCATGACCACTGTTGCATCGCCCATATGTCGCCGTTTTATAAATCAATTTCGATTAAAAGCGCAAATTGGAGCAGACACTCACCGTCTGTTCCACAATAGGATAGGCATGGGGCTGGGCCAGGGTTGCCGGCCGCAGGTTCAGGGCTAGTGAATGAATTACGGTTCGACCCCGTTTAATCAGAATTATCACTACCGTCGCAAATGAGCCGACCATCGCAGCGCAGCTTTTTTTCGGCCTTGTATGCCTGAGTCATGCGATATAGCTCAAATACCGACTCGCGGAGATCCGGATGCTCCTCAGCCAGTTTATCCATTTTGTCGAAAACGATCTTTTTCTTGCGGAGGACTTCCTCCACGTGATCGTGGGGCAGAAATCCGAGCCGCAACCTGTTCTGGTCTAGCTCCGACAAGCCTTCCATTTCGAATCGACCCCGGCACCTGCGGATCTTAATATGACTGCCATACACGTAGTCACGTTCACAGATGACATCAAACTCATCGTCGTCATTCAGCACGTTATACAAGTCATATACCTTGTTCTCAGCGGCCACCATTTCGACCCTGAACGCAGACAAGGGCTTGTGCCCATAGACAGTTATTTCTTCCACGGGCTCTTTCTGCTCGTCGCCCTCTGCCTGTGCTGCTGCAATCTGAATTAGCCCGACTGGCAGCAATAATAGCCACAAGGTGAATCCCAATGAGACACCCCGACTTGGCCTGCAAAGTCTGCTTATGAACATGACCATTTTTCTGCCACTTTTCTTAATTTGAAATTTTATGCGGCGAAAACCTACTATCCACAATTGCAGGAGGTTAATCAAGGGGACTGGGTCACGCCAGCGCAGCGGACGATTGCGTTGACAGCCCAGTGTACGGCGCGCCATCCGGGCACGGTTTATCCGGAATTGCGTTCACGGTCAGCCACCCCCTGTCTTTTCGCTTACAATCTGCTGCATCCACATTACATCAGACGCGTCCGGACGTAGTAGACTGCCGAGCAACCCGGGCGCGTGTACAAGCTCGCATACTCAGCAAACGGACTTTTTATGCAAGAGACTCCACTCGAATTCAGCTTCCTGAGGCAGCAGATAGTCGGTATTGATTCCGCCATCCAGACGCCTTTCGGCAAGCGCCTGATGGCCTATTGCGATTACACCGCCTCAGGCCGGTGCCTGCTGTTCGTGGAAAAATACTTGCAGGGACTACAGCGAAATTACGCGAACACGCATACCGAGGATGATTTGACCGGGCGCAGCATGACCCAGTTGCTGCACGAAGCCGAGAACATGATCAAGAGCGCGGTCAACGCCGGACCCAACGGTCGCCTCGTCGCCTGCGGCACGGGTGCCACCGGCGCCATCAACAAATTTCAGCAAATCGTGGGCGTGGCCCTGGCGCCGGCCACCGCAGATACCCTGCGCAAGGAACTCGAAGGTTTCCTTGGTGAGCAGGGCCTGCAGGAGTTCCGGGCTTACCAGCGCTCGCATCAGCCGGTTGTGTTCGTGGGGCCATATGAGCACCACTCCAATGAAGTGTCCTGGCGGCAGGGACTCGCGAGCGTGGTGGAAGTCGGGCTTGACGAGGATGGCGGTATCGACCTGGTTCATCTTGAGCAACTGCTGCACGACCCTGCCTACCTGGGTCGGCCGCGTATCGGATCATTCTCTGCCGCATCCAACGTTACCGGTATGAAGAGCCGCGTGCACGAGATAGCCATACTGCTGCACCGCCACGATGCCCTGGCCTGCTTCGATTTTGCAGCCAGCGCGCCCTACGTCGACATCGACATGAATCCGGAGCCCGCAGCGGACGGTGAAGATCCGACACTGGATGCAATTTTTATCTCGCCCCACAAGTTCCTGGGTGGTCCGGGTTCCAGCGGTATTCTGATTTTCAATGATCGACTGTACCACCACGAACTTGCCCCCAGTGTGGGCGGCGGCGGCACCGTGGACTATGTCAGCCCCACCGACCAGGACTTCGTCAAGGATGTAGAGGAACGCGAGAAAGCGGGCACCCCGGGCGTGCTGCAAACTCTGAAGGCCGCGCTGGCTTTCCAGATCAAGCGCAATCTTGGGCCTGAACGTATAGAAAAGCGTGAAAGCGAGTTACTGCAGCGGGCCGCCACCAGGTGGCAGGCCAATCCGCAAATAGAGATCCTGGGCAACCCTGATATGACCCGGCGCATCGGTATCGTGAGTTTCAACCTGCGTGACCCCGGTGGCCTTTACCTGCACCCCAAGCTTGCCACCGTTTTGCTTAATGACCTTTTCGGGATTCAGTCGCGGGCCGGATGTTCCTGTGCAGGTCCCTATGGGCATCGTCTGCTGGGCATCGACCAGGATACTTCCGAGCAATACCGTGATTGGGTGCGCAAGGGTTTCCACGGCATCAAACCCGGCTGGTGCAGGGTCGGGTTCCACTTTGTGATGGATGACGCCGAGGCTGACTACGTGATCGAGGCGGTGAACTTCCTGGCGGACTATGGCTACCGCTTCCTGAGCCTGTATGACTTCGATGTGAACTCAGGCATGTGGAGTCATCGTAATTACGAAGAACAACGGGAAGAATTCACACTTGGCGCCGCACTGCGTTCCAACGGTTGCGACCAGACCGCCCTGCCCGCGGACGTGCGGGCAAGGCTATACCAAAGTTATCTGGACGACGCCCTGACCCTGGCGCAAAGCCTGGGCGAACCGGCTGACGCCGACCGTGAGCGTCTCAAGGACCGTTTCGGCAAGCTGCAGTTTTTCTGCGCCTGAGGATTTGTATTTGCGTCCCGGCTAGAGATTCTTCATCAAGCGATACCAATACTCCAGGGACTTGTAAAACGACTCCACGCCGACCCGCTCATCCCGGCCATGAGCGCGTATATCAGTCGGGTCTCCGCCCAGGGCGCTGACGCCGTAAGTGGGAATCCCGGCGTTACGCGTGTGCAAACCATCGGTGGCGCCGGTGCTCATCTGCCCCACCACCGGCAAACCCGGATACATCTGCCCGGCAACACCACCGAGCAATTCCATGATTGCCGGCGTCATTGGCG
>JAPHSC010000075.1 GCA_026193125.1 Gammaproteobacteria bacterium | reverse complement strand
GAGCGCTATCGCAAGACCCTGGACCAGGCGCTGGAGCGAGCTCGCAAGTTCCAACCCCAGTTCCTGGTGTTGGCCTTGGGACTGGATACTGCCAAAGGTGATCCCACAGGATCCTGGCGCCTGATGGCCAAGGACTTTCGCGAGAATGGCCGCCGAATAGCGCAACTGGGTCTGCCCACTCTGGTGGTGCAGGAAGGTGGTTACAAGACCCAGACCCTGGGGATCAATGCGCGACATTTCTTCACCGGATTCTGGGAAGGCATGCATGGAGCCGTTACTGGCAAACGTGCCGGTCAGCCGGAAGCCTGATGAACCTGCGCAGCATTCCGCGGGACTCTGACCGGGCAGCAGTTCTCGCCGTCGTGAAGGCCACAGGGTTTTTTTCCGGGGAGGAAGAGGCCATTGCCGTGGAGTTGGTGGACGAGGCCCTGGCCAGGGGGCCAGCCAGTGGCTACGAATTCCTTTTCGCGGATGCACCCGACCAACCGGAGAAGATCCTCGGTTACACCTGCTACGGCCCCATCCCGGGCACCCAATCCAGTTTCGATTTGTACTGGATTGCGGTGACGCCGACAGGCCAGGGCAAGGGTCTGGGGCGACGCCTGTTGCTGGCAACCGAAGAGGCCGCCAGGCGCCGGGGTGCCACCCACATTTATGCTGACACGTCCGGGCAGGACAAATACGTGCCGACCCGGGCTTTTTATACGCGCATGGGTTACCAGGCAGAAGCGGTTCTGCGGGATTATTTTGCGCCAGGTGATGACAAGATACTGTTTTCCAAGGCGTTCTGACGACGATGGACAGTCAACACGGTAATGGCGGCACAAGCCGGCAGACCCGGGGGCTTAAGAGGAGGTGGCGCTGCGCGCCAACACCGTCAGCAACCTCGGGGCCCTGTTTGGCCGCAGGACCACCTCAATACGAGCAACGAATCACTTAAATCTGGCATATCATACCGGCGCATTGCAGCAAATCTCCCGCCTCACGCACCCACTTCTCCAACCGTAACCACGCGCATGCCCGCCGCGAGTACCCGCTATGAATGTTTTTGGAACAGGATCAGTAGTGACCACAGATAAGACGCCCGATAAATTCGGCACCTTTGGCGGTGTCTTCACGCCCGGCGTTCTGACCATTCTTGGCGTGATCATGTTCCTGCGTTTTGGCCAGGTCGTGGGCCAGGCGGGAGTCTGGCAGGCCCTGGCAATCGTTTTGGCAGCGAAACTTATCACGCTGCTGACAACGTTTTCGCTCTCGGCCATTGCGTCTAATACTCGCATCAAGGGTGGCGGCGCCTATTACCTGATCAGTCGCAGCCTGGGCGTGGAATTTGGCGGTGTCATTGGTGTGGTGCTGTTTTTTGCCCAGGCCGTGTCAGTGTCGATGTATATCATCGGCTTCACCGAAGCATTTGTGGCAACCTTCCCGAGCAGTGGTCTGTCCTTCGCCACCATCGCCACCATCATCAACGTCCTGACTTTCGTTTGTGTATACATCGGTGCAGGCTGGACCATCAAGCTGCAGTACGGGATTCTCGCCGTACTTGGGCTGTCACTGTTGGCCTTTTTTGCCGGCGCTATTTCCAGTGCCTCGCTCGAGAACTTTCACCTCAACAGCGGCCCGATGTACGCCGACGGCAGTTCTATCATCGTGATGTTCGCTCTGTTTTTTCCTGCAGTAACCGGCATCATGGCTGGCGCCAATATGTCCGGTGATTTACGCGATCCAGCCAAGTCCATTCCAACCGGAACGCTTTTGGCTGTGGGGGTGACAGCCGCTGTATACGCTCTGATGGCTGTATTTCTGGCGCTTGGCGCACCACGTGACGCGTTGCTGAATGACGCCTTGATCGTCAAGACCATGTCGATATCACCCGCATTGATTACCGCCGGTATTTTTGCGGCGACCTTATCCTCGGCACTGGGTAGCATGATGGGCGCTCCCCGCATCCTGCAGGCCTTCGCCAAGGATGACATTTTCAAACCTGCGCGCTTCCTGGGCGTCGGCAGCGGCAAGAATCAGGAACCTCGCAGAGCGACGATTCTCACTTTCATCATTGCCCAGGGTGGCGTGATGTTAGGCGACCTGAACGCAATTGCGCCCATTATCACCATGTTCTTCATGGTGACCTACGGCACCTTGAACCTGGCGTGTTTCTACGAGGGTTTCACCCGCAACCCCAGCTACAGACCACGTTTTCGCTTCAGCCACTGGTCGCTGGCGCTGGCCGGCGCTATCGGCTGTGGCCTGGTGATGCTGCTCATGAACCCGCTGTGGGCCATAGCATCAATCGCCATCATGGGCGGCCTCTATTATTTGATAAGCAGGGCGGAGATCATCGCCCGCTGGGGTGACATCAGCAGCGGCATGGCTTTTGAGCGCGCTCGCAGAGCATTGCTCAAGCTTGAGAATGAATACTATCACCCCAAAAACTGGCGCCCCGCAATCATCGCGTTTGCAGGCAACCCCAAACGTCGCCTGCGCCTGGTGGAATACGCACACTGGATGGCAGCCGGCCGCGGTATTGTCACGCTTGCCCAATTCACTCCGGAAGCGGGTGAGAATCGGATTGAACGGCGTCACGAGGCCGAGCGCATGTTGCGCAAGTTTATTCACGAAGAGGAGTTGAGTGCTTTTCCGGCGGTGGTAATCGAAAAGCAAATGTCTCTCGGCGTGGAGTCTCTGTTACAGGCTCACGGTATTGGCGGTATGCGGCCAAACACGGTGCTTATGGGATTTCCTCGCAGCGAGGACAAGTTGGAGGAATATTTTGCCTCTCTGCGAGTGGCCGACCAGTTTGAGCGCAGCATACTCTTGATCGACGCGGATGAGGGTCTTGAGCGCTGGGAGCCACCACAGGGCCATATCGATATCCTCTGGCAGGGCCCCGAACATGGTGAGCTGATGATATTGCTTGGTCATCTGCTCAAGCAGAACTCCGAGTGGAGAACCAAGCAACTGCGCCTGCTGGCTGCAATTCCCCCGAAGGGAGATGCGGATAATCTTCGAAAGGAACTGGAATCCATGGTGGCTCTCGCACGAATCGATATTAGCGTGCATGTATTCAGCAGCGAGGACTTGTACGTAACACTGGCAAAACGTACAGGCAACAGCGCTGCATTATTTATGCAGTTCACGCCACCCGACAGGGAGCAACAAAAGGAATTTTTTGAAATGACCCAGCGCATGGCCAAGCTGGTACCCGATATTATTTATGTTCATAGCTCGAGGAGCGTCTCCCTGCTGGCCTGAACGGCCCGGGGATACGCATCGGCAAGAAACACCTTTGAATGAGAGCCATCGCAGCTTTTTTTGGCCCAGCACTGCTTCTGCTCGGTCAGACGCTGGCTCACGCAGAGCTTTCCGTGCCGCGGGTCGAGGGAGGCCTGACAGCAGTTTACCAACGTGAAATGCGCGATGGGCTTGGTGACACTGGAGCCTCGGCGGACCTGTTCGGCTATCTGCCGACCCGTCGCGGTGAATGGATGTTGTATGTGGAGGGAGCCACCGGGACCTCGGCGAACAGCATTTTCAATCGCTACGCGGAGATCAATGCAGACGCGGGCACCGCGCTGGACAGCCAGGATGGAAGTCGGGTACAGATATCTGAGCTGAACTATCGCTGGGACCTGGTAGATGAGCGACACCTGACCCTGGGGCAGATCGACCCGTCCGCCCACCTGGACAGGAGCCGAATAGCGAATGACGAGAACGCCCATTTTCTCGGCACCAGCTTCGTCAACAATCCAACCATAGCGTTTCCCGACTATGCGCTGGGGGTCATGTATCGCATTGACCGGACTGCGACCACACCGGAGATCACCGCGATTCTGTCAGGTTCCGACGGCCTCGCGGATAATCCCGGCCGTTCATATCAGGAGTTGGTTGATCTCACGGCGAGTGGCAAGGGTGTCTTCATGGGTTTGGGATCCCGCTGGGCGATAGACAATACCCGGATCGGCATCGGCGGCTGGTACCGAACCGATGACCACCCGGTTCTGGATGACCCCGATACCCTCAGACATGCCTATGGTGTGTATGCGCTCTATGGATGGCTGGCAGGTAACCATGGTGTGAGCTTGCGAGCCGGGGCGGCTAATGCAGATGTTTCCCCCGCTGCATATTTTCTGGGGGCAGCCTACGAGGGTCAAAGTAAAATCGGCGCATTCGGTCTGGGTTTCGGCAAAATCTTCAAGTCGGAGCATATGCCTGGGGCCACTTTGGGCGACACCCTGCAGGCCGAGACATTCTTGCGGGTGCCCATATACTCCACCAGTTCACACATTACCTTTGCCGTGCAATATGTGGAAAACTCCGGCTTCAACACCTCTGACCTCGCTATCGACTCACATGCACTTATTGCGGCCCTGCGGCTTCACATCTGGCTGAGTAAATAGTTCACCGAAAGTCCTGCCACGCGACCCTGTTCTGCATCGCCCGCCCGTCCATCGCAGGATGGCTCCCACACATGCCGCGGCCAGCTACTCCGCTTCGCGGTCTGGCGGATTTATTGAGCCGCAGCACCTGCTGGAAGATAAAAGGTCCTTATTGCCTGGAACTCCGGCTCTGCATCACTGGCCGCCTTACCGCAGGCATCGGCGGCCGTCAGGTAGCGCTCGGCGAAGCGTTTGGCCAGTATAGACAGACCAGCAGTTGCGACAGCGGCACCGCCTTCGATCATCGCGCCTCCCGGGTCCAGTGTCAGGATTGGCTTGGCAAGCGTGCCGCCGATATTTGTGTATGGGTTAATGAGATCGGAGAAGCTTAGACCCAGACCTTTCTGCGGCACCGTATTCACATTCACATTTATTTTCTCGGTTTTCAGATCAATTTTCGCCGCCGCAAAAACATTCAGCCGCTCTGTCTGCGTGACGTACGCAGGACTGCCTGTAATGATGCCGCCCTTGAGACGCAACAAGACTTCCCCACATTTGAGATTAGTATACGGATCGGTCTTGGCAAACGGATTGACCGTATTCAAAAGTGTAGAGAGAAAATCATCCGTCAGGAATTTCAACGCTGTTTGCCTGATCTTGCCCGGCCCGGCGTGCACGTGAGCATAGCCATCCAGCGAGCCCGCCAGTTCACGCAGCGTTGCACCGCTACCATGCAACACGGTATCCAGG
>JAPHSC010000437.1 GCA_026193125.1 Gammaproteobacteria bacterium | reverse complement strand
ACGCCGGTGGCGGCCAGCGGCACGGTCACCAGGACCATGCTCAGTCGGCGGAAGGAATTGAACTGTAACAGCAGGAATACCAGCAGCATGACGATGCCCACGGGCAAGGCCGAGAACAGGGCCTCGTTAGCATCACCCGAGCTTTCCAGCTTGCCTCCAAACTCCAGCTCTATACCCGGGGGTAATTCCAGGTCCTGCAGTCTGCGCTGCAAATCCGAGGTGACATTGCCGAAAGCATAGCCGTCTTGCAGCTCGGACATGACATTGGACACACGCCTCAGGTTCCAGTGCTGGATTGCCGAGGGCTGCCAGACCAGCGAGTGCGTCACCAACTGAGCCAGCGGCACCGCCGCGCCGCCGGGTGCAAACACGTAGGCGGTTTCCAGGTGGTCGGTGGCATAGCGTTCGCCCTCGGGCGAACGAATGAGGATGGGCACGGGATCCTGGCCGGCACGATACTGTCCTATTTCGACACCCAGGGACCTGCCGCGCAAGGCATCGGCGATATAGGAACGATCCAGTCCGTGGCGGGCGGCCGCAGCATCATCAATCTCGTACACCAGGGTGGGTGTGCCGGTGCCCATACTCTCGTGCACGTCAGCAGTGCCCGGTACCGTGCGTGCCAGTTCCATCACCTGTTCGGTGGCCAGACGCAAGGTAGCAAAATCATCCCCGAACAGACGTATCTCGATCGGCGCGGTAACCGGCGGACCCTGGCCCAGGCGGCTGGGGACCACTTCCACATCCGGCAAACGTTCACGGGCATAGTCCCGCACAGCGGAGAAGATGGCGGGCAGATCATCCACGTTGCCGGCCAAAACTGCGAGTCGCCCGACGTGGGGGCTGCGCGGATTCTCGTTCAGGTTGTAGTAAAAGGTAGGCCCGGAAAATCCGGTCCAGGTGTAGACATTCTCTACTTCCGGCAAGGCCTGGAGCATGCTCGTCATTTCCGCCGCCGCGGCAGACGTGGTGGTGATGTGGGTACCCTCGGCGAAATGCAGATCCACCACCATTTCGCTACGCGAGGTGCTGGGGAAGAAATCATTATCAACGTAACGGGCACCGAACAGGGACAGCGCCACGAGTGCGACTGCGCCGAGCAACACGCCGCCCTTGTGACGAACGGCAAAGCTACCCAGCGCTCGACCAACCCGCGCGATCCGTCCTTCGGTCAGCACCTTGCCCGGTCGCAACAACCACTGGCCGAGTACCGGCGTCACGAAAATCGCGTAGACGTAACTCACTGTCAGCGTGAGCATCACCATGGTCGGGATCATGCGGGTGAAATCCGCGGTATTACCCTTGGAAATAAGCATCGGCACAAAGGCAGCGAGAGTCGTGCCGGTCGCTGCGCCCAGGGGTGCAGCCAGTTCCTTTACCGAGAGCAGGGCTGACTGGCCGCGACTCACACCACGGTCCAGGTGCCACTGGATGTTCTCCGCCATCACGATGGCGTTGTCGACCAGCATACCCAGCCCGATAACCATCCCTGCGATGGCAATCTGCTGCAATACACCGCCACCGATAGCGTAGATAGCCAGTGAAGAAAGGGTCACCAGTGGCACCACCGATGCCACCAGCAAACCCAGACGCATACCCATGGTCAGGAACAGGATGGCGGCCACGATGCTGACGCCGATAAGCAGGGTCGTGCCCAGTTCGGACAGACGCTCGGAGACGTGATCGGGCTGAAACAGGATGGTCTCAATCTTCAGTGGCGCAAACTCGGCCTGCAGTTCGGCCACCATGGCGTGCAAACGTTTACCCCACTCCACCACCTGCACCGTATCTCTTTGCAGGACCAGCGACAGGCCTACCGCCGGCCGGCCATTTACCCACATGTACTCACCGCCCGGCTCGGCCGGGCCGTGGCGTACCGTGGCCACCTCTGACAATGGCAATGTAGCGCCCGAGGGCAAAGCGATGGGCGCATTTCTGATTTCTTCTATCGAACGAAACTCTGTCTCCGGGCGCAAATTGGCGGTCTTGCCGCCCACCAGCACGGTACCGCCGCCGCGGACCTGGTTACGTGCGTTGAGCTGTGCAGCCAGCGAGTTGGCGGACAGGTTCAAGCGCATGGCCACCGCGTCCGAATAGGTAACCGTAACTTGTTCTCCCGGATCTCCGATCAGCTCCACCCGGGCTATGCCATCCAGCTGGTACAAGCGCTTCTTGATCCGGTCTGCGGCCTCGCGCAGGACCAGCAAATCCTCTGACCCCGAGATACTCACTACCGCCGAGGAATTGTCGACCACCCGGTCGTTCACCACGACCTGGCCCACGCCTTCGGGGAACTTGGCCCGGGCCCGGCTCACCGCTACTCTCACCCGGTCCCACTGCGTGTCCGTGTTGTAGACGGTGTCCTTGAGCATGATACGTATGGTCGCCTGGCCGGAGCGCACGGTGGACCGCAGGTGTTTAATCGCCTCGATTTCCGCCAGCTCTTCTTCCAGCGGCTCAAGCACCAGCCGCTCTACCCGCTCCGGGTCCGCCCCGGGATAGGCCACCAGCACGAAGCCGCCGCGGTAAGGGAAGGACGGGTCTTCCTGGCGTATCATGCCAGCCCAGGCAGCGATGCCGATCAGCACCAGCACGCCTGAGATGGCAAGGATCAGCCGTCGCTGGCCGATGAATCGGGCAACCAGCTCGGTCATTGCAGGATCTCCACCTGCTGCCCGGGAGTCAACGATCCCAGGCTGGTGATGACGACCTGCTCGCCTTCCTGCAATGGACCAAACACCTCGACCTGGCTGCCCTGCAAGCGACCGACCTTGACGAACACCGGCTCGACGCGGCCGTCCAGGACTCGAAACACTCGCGGTTGTCCGGTGCCCGGATCAAGGATGGCCGCCAGCGGTACACTCAGGGAAGTTCTGCCCGATACCGGTAATAACAGCTCGACTGTCAGCCCCGGGCGCAGACCCAGTTCGCCTGACTCCAGCACCACCTCAACCGGGAACAGGCCGCCGGCGCGCCCACCCGCCTCGCCTACCAGGCTGACATGTGCCGGCACCTGCCTGTCTTGCAGGAAAGGCAAATTCAGCATGACCTGTCTGCCCGCGACAAACTCATCGATCAGGGATTCGGGAATGGCAAACTCGACCTCCAGTGCACCGGTACCACTGATCTGGATGGCGGCCTGTCCAGCGGCGACGAATTCGCCCCGTTCAAACAAGACGGCGTCCACACCGGCGTCAAACGGCGCCAACAGCGTTGCCTGTTGCAGCTGCTGTCTCGCCTCAGCCAGTTGTGCGGCCGCCAGGTCCCGGCTGGCACGAGCGACCTGCTGCTGGGAACGTACTTTCTCCACGTCGGCAATGCTGATCAACTGGCGCGCATAGACCTCGTCGGCGCGTTGTACGTCCCGCGCCAGCTGCTCAAGTCTTGCGTCCAACTCCGCGACCCTGGCCTCACCCGCCGCCACGCCCGGCCCCAGGGCCGGGTTGTACAGGCGTGCCAACAGCTGCCCCTTGCGCACCGTCTGACCGATTTCTACCGGACGTTCGGCCAGCGTGCCGGAAACCTGAAAGGCCAGGGTTGCCCGGCGGGCGGAACGCGTGATACCGGAAAAGCGCAATTCACGGGCATGATCTTCCTGAACGACCCGGGCCACCCTGACGTAGCGAAGTTGTCCTTCCTGGGCCTCCGAGGCCTGCGGTTCTCCACAGGCGACAAGCAGACTGGCCAGCGCCAGGAGCATCCAAATACTTCCATGCCTGAACACGGTCTTCTCCGCTGAAATCACTAGGTGTTGACACTGTAAACATAGATGTTGTCAGTGTCAACATCTATGCTACACTGGCCGCAACCATGAATGAAGACAGCCAAAAATCAGCGAACCTCCAACTGCCCTGCCGTGACAGTTATCACCATGGGGACCTGCATAATTCGCTGCTGGAGGCGGCAGACTGCCTGCTCGAACAAACCGGCGCGGCGAAACTCAGCCTGAGAGAAGTGGCCAAGCACGCCGGAGTCAGTCACACCGCGCCCTACCGACACTTCAAGAACCGGGCGGCCATGCTTGAGGCCATCGCTATCGCCGGCTTTGGGCGATTGAAGCTCCTGATGGAGCAGGCCGAGGCCAGCGCTCCCAATGACTCGGAGGCCCAGCTGCTAGCAGCAGGCCTGGCCTACCTGCAGCTGGCGGTAAACAATCCGGAGCACACCCGCCTGATGTTCGGCGGGATGATGAAGGACGTACCCGAGGATGGCCACCTGTACGCGGCCGCCGAGGAGAGTTACGCCGCGATATACAGGATTATCGACACCGGCCGGGCCCGTGGGGTATTCGGCGGCAGCGACACCGATACCGTGGTGCTGACGGCCTGGGCATTGGTGCACGGACTGACCATGCTGATCCTGGGAACGCAGAAGGTAAACCCGGCGACACCGGCGGAGCTGGATGAGCTGACTCTGAGCGTGACAGAACATCTTCTACAAGGTATTCGAGCCCGATAGCACACCTTGTGCGCAGATGCCGGGATGGCCGTCAGGTGCTTGACGCCCCCCTGGCCCGCAGAATTATTCCAGCCTCACCTTGTGCCAGCTATCGTCAAGCTTGAATACCAGGGTTTTTATCCCTGAGGTTGTCGTGATATTTACCTGGTTGACCTGGTCCGGAAACAAGTCTCTCAATACGTCGTCCCTGACCGCGATTTCCGGTGGCAGGCGCTCGGGCAGTTCCTGGTAGATCAGCACGTAATCGCCGTCCATTTCCGCTCCAAGCAGTTGCAACGGGAGTGGTGTACCCACCTCGCCATCTACGACCGTGGCGATCTGGAAATGCGACTCGGTGTACAAGGCCAGCCTGGCCTGCACCGTTAACTGCAGCAAGTCGACACCGGATTCGGCCATCACTTCCACCATGGCTTGTTCGGCATCATGCCGGTGCAGGCGATGCACAATTTCAACCGAGTCAGTGACCGGATTATAGGTCACCGTGGTCATACCCATAGGCAGGCGGTGGGCGCTCGCACTCATCGACAGGCACAGGCCTGCCAACAAGCACACCGCGCCAGCGGCCCTGCCCAAAGGCCCTGTCATTCCCGGTCTTCTATTTCGGCTTGTTCCAGCGGTATCGCCTTGGCGTCCGGATCCACACCGCCCTTGACTTCACGCAGCTTCAACAGCATTTCGGCCATCAGGTTGCGATCCTCCTCGTCGGACTTGTACAACTGGATGCGTGACTTGGTGATTCGTTGCGGGTAGTTGTTGTTACTGTAATTGGCGTCAGCGGTTTCATGCCGCGGATCCAGTTCCAGCGAGGCAATGGCGGTGTCCCGGATCAATATCTTGGTGACGGCATGGAAATCGCGCCGCCAGATTTCTGCCGGGAAGGTCACAAACTCGCTGTCACCGCTGGCATCGGT
>JAPHSC010000145.1 GCA_026193125.1 Gammaproteobacteria bacterium | reverse complement strand
GATCCAGCAGGATGATCAGCGCAAGCCGCCCACGCGGTGTCTCCGACCATGCATCCAGTTCGCCGGTCGATGCGCGCCCGATGTCCTTGGAAAACATGGTGGAAATCTTTTGGTCCATTGCCGGATCGTCGCCGAACCACAGCGACATGCGTGCATCAATCTTGAATGCATCTCTGGGCGTCTCGGCAAACCAGAAGCCCAGAATTTCCTCGATCCGATCCGTCACCTGTGTATCCTCCTTGCAGGCTGTGACCGCATTGGGTTTTGCCTGACGATACATAAAGTAAGTGGCCACGTCCCGCGCACATTCCAGCACATCGGCGCGCCGCAGAGTCGCTTGCCTGATTATGAACCTGTATTCTGCGGACACAAATCCAAGCTTAATAAAATTGCCAGTCTTCGCGACCCTTCTCAAGTGCGCTTAACGTCCAGAGTGTGTATCTTTTCGCATACAATCTGACGCGTTCCGGGTAAATCAGTGGCTCCCCGGGCCTTTGCCTCGCATGAACTTGCCGGAAAATTACTATGACCGACAACAGTATTATTGTCTCCACATTTGTCGTGTACCTGCTTGCGGTACTCGGTATCGGCGTTGTGGCCTGGCGCCGGACCAATAATTTGCGTGATTACATCCTGGGCGGACGCAGCCTGGGCAAATGGGTGACCGCGCTCAGTGCACAGGCCTCAGATATGAGTGGCTGGTTGCTGCTGGGATTACCTGGTTACGCCTATCTCGCCGGCCTCGATTCGGTGTGGTTGTTGAGCGGTCTGCTCATCGGCACGTATCTTAACTGGAAATTCGTGGCCGAACGTCTGCGTCGCGCCACCGAACGCTACGGGGACGCCTTGACACTTCCCGACTACTTCGAATCCCGCTTCGGGGATCGTAGTCGAGTATTGCGTCTTGTTTCAGCCATTTTTATCCTGGTGTTCTTCACTTTCTACACCAGTTCCGGCCTGGTCGCCGGCGGCAAGCTGTTTGAAAGCGTTTTCGGACTGCCCTACCTGTGGGCGGTAACAGCCGGTGGCCTCACCGTCGTGTTGTATACATTCTTTGGCGGATTTTTGGCCGTTAGCTGGACTGACTTCCTTCAGGGTTGTCTGATGTTCATGGCCCTTGTGGCGGTCACCGTGGTAGGTGTGGACGTCTCCGGTGGTTTCAGCGGACTGGGCGCCAGCCTGGAAGCGGTGAACCCGAACTTGCTGAACCCCATGATCACTCTGACCGGTGAGCCGCTGGGTTGGATAACCATTGTTTCGCTGCTGGGATGGGGTCTGGGCTACGCTGGCCAACCGCATATTCTGGCTCGCTTCATGGCCATCCACAGACCCGAAGATATCGGAGCCGCGAGGCTCATCGCCATGGGCTGGGTGAGCATCGCCCTGGTGGCGGCGACCCTGGTAGGCCTGGTGGGAATCGGTCTTGTGCCCCAGCCGCTGCAGGGCGCGGATAGCGAGAAGGTATTCATGCTGCTCGCACGCCTGCTATTCCACCCGGTCGTTGCAGGTATCTGTCTTGCCGGTATTCTGGCCGCGGTGATGAGTACAGCGGATTCCCAGTTGCTGGTGGCTTCCTCGGCGGTGTCCGAAGATTTTTACAAGGGTATGTTGCGGCCCAATGCCGGTCGGGTTGAACTGCTTTGGGTCGGACGCCTGGCAGTGGCGGCGATTGCCCTGGTGGCCTTTTACCTGGCTCGGGATCCGGAGAGTAAGGTGTTGGACCTGGTGGCCTACGCCTGGGCCGGTTTCGGAGCCGCCTTTGCGCCGGCGATAGTGCTGTCACTGTATTGGGAAGGGATGAGTCGCAATGGCGCCCTTGCCGGTGTCCTGGGTGGCGGCCTGACCGTGATCATATGGAAGCAATTGAGTGGCGGTATTTTCGATCTGTATGAAATTGTTCCCGGTGTGCTGGTGTCAGTGGCGTGCATTCTGGTTTTCAGCAAAATTGAAAATCGATCCAGATAGGTAACTGCGCCAGGGAATGACCATGGTAATGCGCCTGCATACCGGGGCGGGCTGCAATCAGATTCGGGAATGCCTTGGAAGTTTTTGCGGTATACCTGCAGGCCCTGGACCGGGGCTCAGTTTTTGGTCGCCTTGCTCCTGCCATGACTTTTTGTCCCCGGGACGTTTGACAGCGCCATTGATGTAACCGCGGGCTGTTCGCGTTGGCTTTCCACGGGGACTACAATGAGCCAACAGGCTGGAAAAGGGGGTGAGGTGATGTCTAGGGATCCCAGGTTCTGGTCAATTGCACTGCTGATGTTCCTGTCAGTCGGTGTCGATGCGAATACGGGGCTGACACAGGCCGAGATACCGGATGGACTCAGGCCCTGGGTGCCCTGGGTGTTGCACGGTCAGGAATATATGCGCTGTCCCGTGCTGGCTCCGGAGAGTGCAGGAAAAACCGGGTTCGCCTGCGCCTGGCCGGGCGAGCTCAGCTTGTCGGTGAGTTCCACGGGCGGACGCTTCAGCCAGTCATGGCAACTGCTGGCCCCGGATTGGGTGTTGCTCCCGGGTGACGACAAGAACTGGCCACAGGCGGTGGCGGCAGACGGGCGTGAAGTCCCGGTAGTGCCGCGTGGCGGGCGTCCAGCCATCTATCTGGAAATAGGCACCCACAAGGTCACCGGCGTTTTTCGCTGGAGCGCTCGCCCGGCGAACCTGGCCGTGCCAGAGTACACAGCGCTGCTAAGTCTCGAAGTAGATAAGCAGCCTGTAGCTTTTCCCGAGCGTAACGGGAATGGCCTGTGGCTGGGTCAGCGTGGCGGTGTCGAGCAAGCGGCGGAGACAGCCGAATTCAAGGTGTTCCGATTGCTGCAAGACGGCAGCCCCATGTTGCTCACCACGCGTTTGAGCTTGCGGGTCAGCGGCAAGGCCAGGGAAGAAGTGTTGGGTACCGCGCTGCCCTCCGGTTTTGTCCCCATGGATTTGACTTCACCCTTGCCGGCGAGAATCGAGGCCGACGGGAGTCTGCGGGTGCAACTGCGCCCGGGGACCTGGGATCTGCAATATCTTGCCCGCGCGACAAGCGACCCGGCCAGGCTTGCCCTGCCACAAGCCCGGGCCAAATGGCCGGCACAGGAAATATGGACTTACGTGCCGGACACGGTGCTGCGAGAGAGTCGACTGCTGGGATTCGAACCCGTGGATGACGAGCAGGTTGGTGTGCCGGCGGATTGGCGCGGGGGAGCCAGCGGCGTGGTCGGTGCTGACAGTCGCCTGAGCATTGAGGAGCGCGGCCGAGGGCAGGCAGACCGGTTGGGTAACCGCCTGACTTTGAATCGAACCCTATACCTGGATTTCGAGGGGCTTGGATTCACCGCGCTGGACGAAATTTACGGCCAGGTGCGCCAGGATTGGCGCCTGGATACGCGTGCGCCATTTGAGCTTCAGAAGGCGCGTAGCGGGCAGGATGACCTGTTGGTGACGACCGGGGCAGAGCCGTCCAGCAGGGGAGTGGAAGTGCGCGATGCGGTCTTGCAGTTAAGCACTGTATCCCGTTTTCAGGGCTCCCATACTGATATGCCTGTGACCGGGTGGACCCAGGACTTTGACCAGGTTTCCGCCTTGCTGCAATTACCGCCCGGCTATCACTTGCTGGCTGCACCCGGTGTGGATGTAGCGGGTGGAGCATGGATAAATGGCTGGACCTTGATGGACCTGTTCCTGGTCTTGCTGGTCAGCGTTGCGCTTTCCAGGCTGATGGGCAGGCCGGTGGGCGTCCTGGCCATCGTGGTACTCGTGTTGCTGCACCAATGGATGCCGGCCATCACCTGGGCATTGCTGAACCTGGTCATCGCAACGGCAATTTTTGGTGTGGCGCCCGAGGGCAGGTTGAGATACCTGGCAAGACGCTACCAGTTACTGGGTATGGCGATCCTGATTTTGCTGGTTCTGCCCTTTACCGGCGACCTGGCTATCAAGGCCTTGTACCCCCAACTGGAGCGCGGTGGTTTGGTCGGGGAAAATTACTCGGCCGCCCGATATGCCCTGGAGCAGAGCTTGCAGGTCCAGGATATGGCTTACGAGGTCGCATCCGAAGAAATGGCCGTCACACCCTCCCTTGCGAAAGGAGAGTCCAGGCGTCGAGTTTTGGCTGCCTCTCCGCCGCCTGCCCGCTACGCGCCAGGCTTGCTCGTGCAAACCGGACCCGGTGTACCCCGGTGGAACTGGAATCAATACGCCATGAACTGGGGTGGGCCGGTGGACGCCCAACGTACGTTCTCGCTGGTGATATCCCCACCCTGGGTAACCTTTCTCTGGCGTTTGCTGGGGATAGTGGGTTTGTTGGGTCTGACCGGGCTGCTGCTGCGGCGGTGCGTGCCATCTTCGAGCGGATCGTCGGGCCTGGCCGGCTGGTTGCACAAGGACAAGACTGTCGGTATCACCGCAAGTCTGGCCATGGTGCTGGCATGTTGCGCCCTCGCTATCCCGAATGCGGCGAGAGCAGAGTTTCCTGCGCCAGAATTATTGCAGGAGCTACAGCAACGCCTGCTGGAGCGGCCCGATTGCGAACCGGCCTGCGTAGAGATCCCCTCGGCAACTGTGTATGCCTTCCCCGGCCGGCTGGAAATCGAGCTGTCAGTGCATGCCCGGGCTGCATCCCTGTTGGCCTTGCCGGACGCGGGCGCCGCCTGGCTACCGAGGCAGATTTTATTGAATGGCGAGACACGGTCTTTCGCTTTGCTCAATAAGGGTATCCGTTACCTGCTCGTGCCCGAAGGAGTAAGCAGGCTGGTCCTGAAGGGCGAGGTGGCGGCCCGCGACCTGGTGGAGCTGGTATTCGCCCAGCAACCCAGGACGCTGGCGCTGCAGCTGGAGGGATGGGAGGGCGCTGGTCTGCAAGATGATCGCTTGACGGCCGGTACCCTGCAATTGATTCGCAAAGGCAGTGAGGGGTCCCTGGCTGGCGGCTTGCCAGCCGAACTGGCGCCGGAAAAATACCCGGCCTTTCTGCGCGTGACACGCACCCTGACACTGGGCCTTGAATGGTCGGTGGCTACCAATGCGCAACGCCTGGCGCCACGCCGCGGTGCGATCAGCGTGCTGATACCCCTGTTGCCCGGTGAGGCCGTGGTCAGCCGGGATCAGGAAGTGCAAGATGACACGGCGGTAGTGAACCTTGCGCCGGACCAGCAAAGCGCGGGTTGGTCAGGTGCTCTGCCCGCTGGCTCCGGTTTGAGCCTGGAAGCAGGCACTGATGTGCCATGGGTCGAGACCTGGCGAATAGCGGTGGGTCCCCAATGGCGTCCGCATGTTTCGGGTGTGCCCGTTTCGGCGAGCAATCTTGCCGGTTGGGTAATGGAATATTTTCCGCGGCCCGGCGAGAGCCTGGAATTGACCGCCGTCCAGCCGGAGGCGGCGCCCGGTGCAACCTTCGCCATTGATCGTGTGAACCTGTCGGTACAACCCGGTGAATCCACGTCCAATAGCGAGTTGAACGTCGACTGGCGCAGCAGCCGTGGGGGCGAGCACCGGCTACGGCTGCCGTCTGGTGCGCAGTTGCTTGGGGTGTCCACTGACAATGTGGATATTTCACTTTCCCTGCAGGACGGAGAACTGGTGTTGCCGGTGGCTCCGGGCGCCCACTCCACCCGGATCACCTGGAGCGAGGATCGGGGAGTGAGCGCCTGGTGGCGCAGCTCCGAGGTGGATTTGGGAGCGCCAGCCAGCAACCTCGACCTGCGGGTCAACATACCGGAAAGCCGCTGGGTTCTTGGCTCTTTCGGTCCCCGTCTCGGGCCGGCAGTCCTGTACTGGGGCCAATTCATCGTTTTCCTGGTAGCGGCGCTGGTGGTTTCAAGACTTCCCTACGTACCTTTCCCTTTTCGGGACTGGCTGTTATTGGGTTTGGGCTTGAGTATGGTGTCCTGGCTTACCCTGGTCCTGTTTGCGGCGTGGGCCTTCGCCATGGCATGGAGAAGCCGTTGCGATGATCTGCGTCAGCTCAAGAGCGCAGATAGTACCCAGACCGTT
>JAPHSC010000305.1 GCA_026193125.1 Gammaproteobacteria bacterium | reverse complement strand
CATGCTGGCGCCGGAAGAGATCAACTATATGGACGTAAGTCCAAAGCAGATCGTTTCGGTAGCGGCATCCCTGATTCCGTTCCTGGAACACGACGATGCCAACCGCGCCCTCATGGGATCGAATATGCAACGCCAGGCAGTTCCTACCTTGCGTGCCGAAACCCCGCTGGTGGGTACCGGTATGGAAAGGGCTGTGGCGATTGACTCCGGTGTGACGGTTGTTGCCCGGCGTGGCGGCACCGTGGATTCAGTGGACGCATCCCGTATTGTTGTTCGAGTTAATGATGACGAGGCGCTGGCGGTAGAGTCCGGTGTAGACATCTATAACCTGACCAAGTACACGCGTTCCAACCAGAACACCTGTATCAACCAGCGTCCGCTGGTGAATGCAGGAGACCGGGTTGCACGCGGTGATGTGTTGGCCGATGGCCCCTCTACTCATCTTGGCGAGTTGGCCCTGGGCCAGAACATGCTGGTCGCATTCATGCCCTGGAATGGCTACAACTTTGAGGATTCCATCCTTATTTCCGAGCGCGTGGTGCAGGAAGATCGCTTCACCACCATTCACATTGAAGAGCTGACCTGTGTGGCTCGCGACACCAAGCTGGGTTCGGAAGAGGTTACCGGTGATATTCCCAACGTGGGCGATTCGGCTCTGAGTAAGCTGGACGAAGCAGGGATAGCCTATATCGGCGCTGAAGTCTGCGCAGGTGACATCCTGGTCGGCAAGGTCACGCCCAAGGGCGAAACCCAGCTGACTCCGGAAGAGAAATTGCTGCGCGCCATATTTGGCGAGAAGGCCTCGGACGTCAAGGATACTTCGCTGCGCGTGCCGCCGGGTATGGATGGCACCGTGATTGACGTGCGCGTGTTCACGCGTGACGGCGTAGACAAGGATTCGCGGGCACTGTCGGTGGAAGTCGATGAGTTGACCAGCGTCCGCAAGGACCTGGAAGATACCCGGCGCATCCTTGAGGCTGATATATACCAGCGTGTGAAAAGGATTCTGTCAGGCAAGGTTGCGGACGGTGGCCCGGACAAGCTCAAGGCGGGTAGCAAGCTTACCGACGACTACCTCGACAGTCTGTCCCCAGAGCAGTGGTTCAAGATCCGCATGCGCAATGAGGATGTAACCGCTCAGCTGGAACAGGCCGAGGAACGCATCAAGGCCATGCGCGAAGAATTCGAGGTGCGCTACGAGGAGAAGAAGAAAAAGATCACTGCAGGTGATGAGCTTGCTCCCGGCGTACTGAAGATGGTCAAGGTCTACCTGGCGGTCAAACGTCGGGTACAGCCTGGTGACAAGATGGCGGGCCGCCACGGAAACAAGGGCGTCATCTCCACCATTGTTCCGGTGGAAGACATGCCTTACATGGACGATGGTACGCCGGTGGACATCGTGTTGAACCCACTGGGTGTGCCTTCACGTATGAATGTCGGACAGGTTCTTGAGACCCACCTTGGCTGGGCTGCGAAGGGCTTGGGTCACCGCATCGGTGCAATGCTGGATGCCCAGGCCAAGTCAGCCGAGCTGCGTTCGTTCCTGGACCAGATCTACAACAAGTCCGGCGGCAAGGGCGAAGACATCAAGAGTCTTGACGAAACGGAACTGATGGAACTGGCAGGTAACCTGCGCAACGGTGTGCCAATGGCAACCCCTGTGTTTGACGGTGCCAACGAGGCTGAGATCAAGAGCATGCTGGAGCTGGCAGGGTTGCCGACTTCGGGTCAGACGGTGCTGAATGACGGTCGTACCGGTGAGCCTTTTGATCGTGAGGTCACAGTCGGTTACATGTACATGCTCAAGCTCAACCATCTGGTAGATGACAAGATGCATGCACGCTCTACCGGCCCCTACAGTCTGGTTACCCAGCAGCCGCTGGGTGGCAAGGCGCAGTTCGGTGGTCAGCGCTTTGGTGAGATGGAAGTCTGGGCGCTTGAGGCCTATGGCGCTGCCTACACACTGCAGGAAATGCTGACGGTGAAGTCAGACGACGTGCAGGGTCGTACCAGGATGTACAAGAACATTGTGGATGGTACCCACGAAATGACTGCCGGCATGCCGGAATCCTTCAATGTCTTGGTGAAGGAAATCAGGTCTCTGGCTATCAACATTGAGCTGGAGCAGGACTAGGCTCGCAATGCTGATACTTCCACAAGTCGATAGCCTCAACAGGCAGGTGACACGATGAAAGAATTTCTGAATATTTTCAAGCAGTCGGCTCCCGACGAAGACTTTGATGCGATTCGGATTCGACTCGCCTCTCCGGACATGATTCGTTCATGGTCCTTTGGTGAGGTGAAGAAGCCGGAGACGATCAACTACCGTACCTTCAAGCCAGAGCGTGACGGCTTGTTTTGCGCCAAGATCTTTGGTCCGGTAAAGGACTACGAGTGCCTGTGCGGAAAGTACAAGCGGCTGAAGCACCGCGGCGTGGTGTGTGAAAAGTGTGGCGTGGAGGTGACCCAGTCCAAGGTCCGCCGCGAGCGCATGGGTCACATTGATCTGGCTAGCCCGGTCGCTCACATCTGGTTCCTCAAGTCGCTTCCTTCCCGTATCGGTCTGCTATTGGACATGACCCTGCGCGAGATCGAAAGGGTGTTGTATTTCGAGGCCTTCGTGGTGGTCGACCCGGGCATGACCATGCTGGAGCGTGGTCAGTTGATGTCGGATGAGACCTACCTTGATGCAATCGAGGAGCACGGTGACGAGTTCGATGCCCGCATGGGTGCAGAAGCCGTGTATGAGCTGCTGCGCACCATCGATTTGCCTGCAGAAATCATCCAGGTCCGCGAAGACATCGCCGGTACGAATTCCGACACCAAGATCAAGCGCCTCTCCAAGCGCTTGAAGTTGCTGGAGTCCTTCCAGGAGTCGAGCAACCGTCCGGAATGGATGGTGATGACGGTGCTGCCGGTACTGCCGCCCGATTTGCGTCCCCTGGTGCCGCTGGATGGCGGCCGCTTTGCTACGTCTGATCTGAACGACCTTTATCGTCGCGTGATCAATCGCAATAACCGCCTGCGTCGCCTGCTGGAGCTGAATGCCCCGGATATCATCGTGCGCAACGAGAAGCGCATGTTGCAGGAATCGGTAGATGCGTTGCTGGATAACGGTCGCCGCGGTCGTGCTATCACCGGCACCAACAAGCGTCCGCTGAAATCGCTGGCCGACATGATCAAGGGTAAGCAGGGTCGCTTCCGCCAGAATTTGCTGGGCAAGCGTGTTGATTACTCCGGTCGCTCGGTCATCGTGGTGGGACCGGCGCTGAAATTGCACCAGTGTGGTCTGCCCAAGAAGATGGCGCTGGAACTGTTCAAGCCTTTTATCTTCTCCAAGCTGCAATTGCGCGGTGAGGCCGCCACCATCAAGGCCGCCAAGCGCCTGGTTGAGCGTGAGGGACCTGAGGTGTGGGATATCCTGGAGCAGGTTATCCGCGAGCACCCGGTCATGCTGAACCGTGCGCCTACTCTCCACAGACTCGGTATCCAGGCTTTTGAGCCGGTGCTCATTGAAGGCAAGGCCATACAGCTGCACCCTCTGGTGTGTACTGCGTTCAATGCCGACTTCGATGGCGACCAGATGGCCGTGCACGTACCCCTTTCGCTGGAAGCCCAGCTCGAGGCGCGTGCGCTGATGATGTCCTCCAACAACATCCTGTCCCCGGCAAATGGCGAGCCCATCATTGTGCCGTCACAGGACGTGGTGCTGGGCCTGTACTACATGACACGTGAGCGCGTGAATGCCAAGGGTGAAGGCATGGTGTTCTCCGATGTAGCTGAAGTACATCGCGCCTACGAGAGTCGCAACCTGCATCTTCAGTCGCGAATCCGGGTGCGTATCAAGCAGTCGGTGTTGGATGAAGCTGGCGTCATGAATGAGAGCACCAGCGTGCTTTCCACTACCGCCGGGCGTGCCTTGTTGTCCGAGATTCTGCCCAAGGGTCTGCCCTACGAGCTGGTTAACCGCCCGATGACCAAGAAGGCCATCTCCAATGTGGTGAACGAGTGCTACCGTCGGGTTGGTTTGAAAGAGACCGTGGTGTTTGCTGACCAGTTGATGTACACCGGCTTCCGTTACGCCACTCGCGCCGGCGCCTCTATTGCCGCCGATGACATGGTCGTGCCGAAGGAAAAAGGCAAGATCCTGGAGCGTGCGGAACGTGAAGTTAAGGAAATTCAGGACCAGTATTCTTCGGGCCTGGTGACCAACGGCGAGCGTTACAACAAGGTAGTGGACATCTGGTCACGCACCAACGAGCAAGTGGCCAAGGCCATGATGGACATGCTCGGTGCCGGACTGGTGGCCGATGCCCAGGGCAAGATGGTTGAACAGGAATCGTTTAACTCCATCTACATGATGGCCGATTCCGGTGCTCGTGGCTCGGCGGCGCAGATTCGTCAGCTGGCCGGTATGCGAGGCCTTATGGCCAAGCCCGACGGCTCCATCATCGAGACGCCCATTACTGCCAACTTCCGTGAAGGTCTGAACGTTCTGCAGTACTTCATCTCGACCCACGGTGCTCGTAAAGGCCTGGCCGATACGGCGCTCAAAACCGCCAACTCCGGTTACCTGACCCGTCGCCTGGTGGACGTTGCCCAGGACCTGGTGGTTACCGAGGTCGACTGTGGTGCCGAGGAAGGCCTGATCATGGCCCCGTTGGTGGAAGGTGGGGATGTGGTCGAGCCCTTGCGCGAGCGCGTGCTGGGCCGAGTGGTTGCCACAGATCTGCTGCGACCGGGCACCGACGAAGTGCTGGTTGAAGCAGGCACCCTGCTGGATGAATTGTGGGTGCGCAAGCTGGAGGACGCCAGCATCGACCAGGTGCATGTTCGTTCGCCGATTGCCTGTAAAACCCGCTACGGTGTTTGTGCCCAGTGCTACGGCCGAGATCTTGGACGTGGTAATCGCATCAATATCGGCGAGGCAGTAGGTGTCATCGCGGCACAGTCCATTGGTGAACCGGGTACCCAGTTGACCATGCGTACTTTCCATATTGGTGGTGCCGCTTCGCGTTCGGCCGCTGTTAACAGTGTGGAAATCAAGGGCAGTGGCACACTTCGCCAGCACAACATCAAGATGGTTCATCACGAGAAGGGACACTGGGTTGCGGTCTCGCGCTCCGGTGAACTGGGCGTGATGGACGAGTTTGGTCGTGAGCGCGAACGCTACAAGGTACCCTACGGTGCCACCATCCTGGTTGAGGACGGTGCCGAAGTGAAGCCTGGTCAGATAGTTGCCACCTGGGACCCGCATACCCACCCGGTTGTGACAGAGGTTTCCGGTTTCCTGAGGTTTGAGGACTTTGAGGACGGCGTCACTGTCTCACGCCAGGTGGACGATATCACCGGGCTGAGCAGTATCGTGGTGCTGGATCCCAAGCAGCGTGGCGCTGGCGGCAAGGACTTGCGTCCGGTGGCCAAGCTGGTGGATGCCAAGCGCAAGCCCATCTTCTTTGCCAATACCGAGATTCCGGCGTCTTACACCCTGCCCACAGGCGCGATCATCAGTATGAATGATGGCGACAAGGTAACCCTTGGTGACGTTATTGCGCGTATACCGCAAGAGTCTTCCAAGACCCGTGACATCACCGGCGGTTTGCCGCGGGTGGCTGACTTGTTTGAAGCACGCAAACCCAAGGAAGCCGCCATCCTGGCCGAGCGTTCCGGTACCGTGAGCTTTGGCAAGGAAACCAAGGGCAAGGTCCGCCTGGTCATCACGAGTGGAGCGGACGAGCCGCCTTACGAGGAGCTGATTCCCAAGTGGCGTCGTCTCAACGTATTTGAGGGCGAGCAGGTAGTGCGTGGTGAAATTATCGCGGACGGCGAGTTGAATCCGCACGATATCCTGCGTCTTCGCGGCGCCGAGGAACTTGCTGACTACCTCGTCAGGGAGATTCAGGACGTGTATCGCCTGCAGGGTGTGAAGATCAATGACAAGCACATTGAGGTGATCATTCGCCAGATGCTGCGCAAGATCGAAATCACCTCGCCTGGTGATTCACGCTTCTTGCGTGGCGAGCAACTGGACCGTGCGCGTGTGCAGGAAGCCAATGAAGCGGTGCAGAGCGCCGGCAAGGACGGGGCGACTTTTAGTCCCTTACTGCTCGGTATCACCAAGGCTTCGCTGGCGACTGAATCCTTTATTTCGGCCGCGTCCTTCCAGGAGACCACCCGTGTCCTTACCGAAGCCTCGGTTCGCGGTTTGCGCGACGATTTGCGCGGCCTGAAAGAAAACGTGATTGTCGGTCGGCTTATTCCGGCGGGCACCGGGTTCTCATACCATGCCGAGCGTCGTCGTACCCACGAGGACAGGATGGCCGAGGAATTCCGGGCCCTGGCGGCTGCTACCGAGGCGGCAGCTGCTGCTGAGGTCGCGGCTTCAGAGGCTGAAGAGCTGAAGGTTGCCGCTGGAATGGCAGAGGAAGAATAGACAGCTTGGCGGCGGGGTGAGGCCCGGAACGGGTTCACCCCGCTGATTCTCGCTGCTGAAGAGACTACCGAAAGCGCGTACTGTCATTGACAGGGGCGTGACGGCAAAATAAAATGCTCGGTCTTTATCTCGACCGGGCGCTAATGACCCGCCCGAGTCGTAGAATGGCGGATAAATGAGTCCGGGTCGTCATGTCAGTGGCGGCCCGGTTCTGCTCTGGGAAAAGCCATATATGGTCATTTTTTCCCAGAATCAACAATTTGATTGAGCAAAAGAAGTAGATTTATGGCAACTGTTAACCAGTTAGTGCGGAAACCGCGCAAGTCGAAGGAAGAAAAGAGCACTGTGCCCGCTTTGGCGGCATGTCCACAGAAGCGTGGCGTGTGCACCCGTGTTTACACCACTACACCGAAAAAGCCGAACTCGGCCTTGCGCAAGGTGGCCCGTGTCCGCCTTACCAATGGCTTCGAAGTGTCCAGCTACATCGGTGGTGAAGGTCATAACTTGCAAGAGCATTCGGTTGTCATGATTCGTGGCGGTCGTGTGAAGGATCTGCCGGGTGTGCGTTATCACACTATCCGCGGCACCCTGGACTGCGCCGGTGTGAGTGACCGCCGCAAGGGTCGCTCCAAGTATGGCGCCAAGCGTCCCAAGTCCTAAAAGTTTGACCCGGCGCGCAATAGACGCGCCAGAGTTGCAAGAATTCCCGAGGAATTAACATGTCAAGACGTACATCAGCCCCCAAGCGCCTTATTCTTCCAGACCCCAAGTTCGGCAGTGAGATGCTTGCGAAATTCATGAATATGGTGATGAACAGCGGCAAGAAGTCAGTTGCTGAGCAGATCATCTACGGTGCTATTGATCGTATTTCCGAGCGCAACAAGTGTGACGGAGTGCGTGCTCTTGAAGTGCTGGAGCAGGCTCTTGAGAATGTTAAGCCCGCAGTTGAAGTGAAGTCACGTCGGGTTGGTGGTGCTACCTACCAGGTGCCGATCGAAGTGCGTCCTTCCCGCCGTCAGACACTGGCGATGCGCTGGGTTATTGATTCGGCGCGCAAGCGCAGTGAGAAATCCATGGCTCAGCGTCTGGCGAATGAGCTGATGGATGCTGCCGAAAGCCGTGGCGCGGCTGTGAAGAAGCGTGAAGAGACGCATCGCATGGCTGAGGCAAACAAGGCTTTTGCTCACTACCGCTGGTAATTCAGCCAGTTCTACCCAGAAGTAAAGAAGTCAAAAGAGGACTTTGACGTGGCACGCACGACCCCGATTTCCCGTTACCGCAATATTGGCATCATGGCTCACATCGATGCCGGTAAGACCACTACAACCGAGCGCGTCTTGTTCTACACCGGTGTGTCACACAAGATCGGTGAGGTGCACGATGGCGCCGCCACCATGGACTGGATGGAACAGGAGCAGGAGCGTGGTATCACTATTACCTCAGCTGCTACCACCTGTTTCTGGGCTGGCATGGAGAAGCAGTTCGAACAGCATCGTATCAACATCATTGATACGCCCGGACACGTGGATTTCACTATTGAAGTGGAGCGCAGCCTGCGTGTGCTGGATAGCGCTGTCGCGGTTTTCTGTGCTGTGGGCGGGGTTGAGCCCCAGTCGGAAACAGTGTGGCGCCAGGCCAATAAGTACCATGTGCCACGGCTGGCTTTCGTCAACAAGATGGATCGCGCCGGCGCGAACTTCCTGCGTGTTGTAAAGCAGCTGAAGGATCGCCTGGGTGCAAATGTAGTACCCCTGCAGTTGCCCATAGGCGCCGAGGAAACCTTCAAGGGCGTGGTTGACCTGATCAAGATGAAGGCCATTTACTGGAACGAAGAGAACCAGGGAATGACTTTCGACGAGCGTCCGATCCCGGCCGACATGCAGACGCTGTGTGAAGAGTGGCGCGAGAAGTTGGTCGAGGCCGCGGCCGAGGCTAATGAGGAACTGCTGAACAAGTACCTTGAAGGCGAAGAGATCAGCATTGACGAGATCAAGAAAGCATTGCGCAAGCGCACCATCAAAAATGAAATTGTGCCAGTGCTGTGCGGTTCTGCGTTCAAGAACAAGGGCGTGCAGGCGATGCTGGACGCGGTAATTGAGCTGGCCCCGTCGCCCACCGATGTGGCGGCCATCCGCGGTATCCTCGAGGACGAGTCCGAGGGGCTGCGTCCGAACACCGACGAGGCGCCTTTCGCTGCCCTGGCATTCAAGATTGCCACCGACCCGTTTGTGGGTTCGCTGACCTTCTTCCGCGTGTATTCAGGCGTGCTCAAGTCCGGCGACTTTGTGTATAACCCGGTGAAGGGCAAGAAAGAGCGCATCGGCCGAATCTTGCAGATGCATGCGAATAACCGTGAAGAAATCAAGGAAGTCCGTGCCGGTGATATCGCCGCTGCCGTGGGTCTTAAAGATGTCACCACGGGTGACACCCTGTGCGATCTTCAGGAGAAAATCACCCTGGAGCGTATGGAGTTCCCGGAGCCGGTGATTTCCGTAGCCGTGGAGCCCAAGACCAAGGCCGACCAGGAAAAGATGGGCATCGCCCTGTCCAAGCTGGCCAAGGAAGATCCTTCTTTCCGCGTGCATACGGATGAGGAATCCGGCCAGACCATCATTTCGGGTATGGGAGAATTGCACCTGGATATCATCGTCGACCGTATG
>JAPHSC010000272.1 GCA_026193125.1 Gammaproteobacteria bacterium | reverse complement strand
CTTCTTCGCTGCCACCTTCTTTGTCACGGCCTTCTTCGCAGTTGCTTTTTTCTTCACGCTAGTGCTCGCTGTCGCCTTTTTCGTGGCCGTTTTTTTCTTCGCTGCAGCCGATACTGCGGGTTTCTTCTTCGCCTTCGTGCCGCTCTTTTTCCTGGCTGCATCTTCCCTGGCCTTGACAGCACGATGCTTGGCAAAAGCCGCACGTATGGTATCGGTACGCGATTCACTCCGGGTGCTGGGCTTCATTTCATCCACGATCTTTGAAACAGCGCGGAAAATATCGGAGATCTCGCCAACCCCCTGAACCGTACGCAATTTTTCCTGCTGCTGGTAGTATTCGATGACTGGATGGGTGTGCGTCTCGAACACCCGCAAGCGGTTACCGATGGTTTCCTCATTATCATCGCCGCGGTGACGCAGACGGCCACCACAGGCATCGCAGCGCCCTTCAATATGCGGCGGTGCGTAAAAGACGTTATACATCTGCCCGCAGGACAGGCAGGTACGGCGGCCGACCAGGCGCTGGATCAGCGCATCGACGTCGACAGCAATCAGCAAGGCCAGGTTCAGCGGGCGTCCCAGCGCAGTCAGCAGCTGATCGAGCGCCTCGGCCTGTTGCAGATTTCGTGGAAATCCGTCCAGAATGAAGCCCTTGCGTGCATCTGGCCGGGTCACACGCTCCTGGATGATACTCAACACAATGTCGTCACTGACCAGTTGCCCGGCATCCATCGCTGCCTTCGCCTGACGCCCGAGCGGCGACCCTTCGACAACCGCCTCGCGCAGCATGTCGCCCGTTGAAATCTGTGGCAGTTTGTATTTTTCAACAAGAAGTTTTGCCTGCGTGCCCTTGCCTGAACCGGGGGCGCCGAGCATGACGATTCTCATGGTGTGATCGAGTCCTCTAGTGTGTTGATCTTGTTAACTTCCTGTAACAAGGAAGAATTTTTCAATGCAGACATATATTTTTTTGCGTGGCCGTGGCGCAAGGCAGCGTTTAAGCTACCCCCTGCCAGTGGTATAAGTCAACGAAGTTCATGAAATAAATCAGGTTTTGAGCTAGAATCTGGCGCCCCTGAATGCCGACCATCCGATCCGACAGACATTTCTGCATATGAGCGCAATTGAAGATTTCACCGACAGCGAACTCTGGATCATCAGAAGCACGCTGGAAGAACGCTATGGAAAGACCATAGAACCCGAGCTGGCCGATATCGAACTGCGCCTCAATCCCTATGCAACTGAATTGAGCGTCTGCCCGGCAGCCTACTGGGAAGATCAGGGTTGTCACTTCATCGTCTGCAAGAGCGGCGATTCACGCTACCGCTGCCAGTTTTACTACCGCGTCCACCAGATGTACGGCACCGGTGTAGAGGAATACGACGACCTGTCCGAATGCGTGGTGACACTACTGCAGGTACAGGCTGACCACGTCGCGAAAGAGGCCGACAACCAGGACCCGGCCTGAACAGAATTCAATCATTCACAGCAAACACTTCAAGGGAGAACTACTTATGGCAACAGCAGCAGTGAAAAAGAATGCGTTCTATGCACAGTCCGGCGGTGTTACAGCAGTCATCAATGCATCCGCCTGTGGCGTGATCGAAACGGCGCGCCAGCACAAGGACAAGATCGGCAAGGTCTTTGCCGGGCGTAACGGCATCATTGGAGCGCTCACCGAAGACCTGATCGACACCAGCAAGGAAGGTGCCCGCGCCATTGCGGCCCTGCGTCATACGCCGTCCGGCGCCTTTGGCTCCTGTCGCTACAAGATGAAGAGCCTGGAGGCCAACAAGCGCGAATACGAGCGTCTGATCGAGGTCTTCGCGGCACATAATATCGGATACTTCTTTTACAATGGCGGCGGCGATTCTGCCGACACCTGCTTAAAGGTATCGCAGCTGTCCAAGGCGACGGGCTATCCTATCCAGGCAATTCACGTCCCCAAGTCCGTGGACAATGACCTGCCGATTACCGACAACTGCCCGGGCTTCGGTTCGGTAGCAAAATATATTGCCGTATCCACCCTCGAAGCCAGCTTCGATGT
>JAPHSC010000368.1 GCA_026193125.1 Gammaproteobacteria bacterium | reverse complement strand
CGGTCTGTTGTCTGCTCAATGACCAGCACGCCGACAAACGCGTCATCCAGGTGCAGGGGCAGGGCATAGCTGAGGATGAGCCGGTCACTGCCGGGTATGGCGTAACGATGGGTTGCCCCGGGACCCTGCCGGGCTTCCTCCAGTTGATCGTCCGCCAGCCTGGCCACCGTGCCCAGCAGATTCTCGGGATAGACAGGATACTGGCGGTCCAGTGCCAGACGATACAGTCGAGCATTGATACTCATCCTGGTCTGGGTAGCCTCCGCTGCCCCGGTTTCGGCGGGGAACTCGCCTGCCCGCGCCAGCACCCAGCCGCCGGGGTCGGTCAGCAGAACACGCTGTCCCGCCGGGCGGTAACGCTCAAGCAAGCCTGGCAAGTCTTCGCGGCCATAGATCAACAGACCCGGGCGCATCTGCGGATTGCTGATGGACCCGGCAAGATTGGCGCCGGCAGGCGTGCGTACCAGGAACCCCAATCTCGCATCAACCATGTCCAGCGGCAGCCGAATCTCGATATGCACACGCTCGGTGCTTTCCTGGCGGTTGGACTGTATACGCCACTCCACCGCCTCGGCGGATTCCAGTCGGGTCGGGCTGGCCGGTCCGGGTGGGGCAGCGGCGAAGTGAAATCTTTTCAGGCGATCGCGGCCGTCTTCCAGGGAAAGCACCACATCCATGTTGTCACTGGTTCCCGGTGCTTCCAGGTAAAGGTAGACGTATTCGCCGCGTATGCCGGCGAGGTAGCCAGCTCCGACCTCTGAATCCCCTGCCTGCCAGGGAGTGGGCAATGGCGGCATCGGCCAGTCGTCAGCGTATCCGTCCAGGCTGGGGGCATCCGCCAGGGTCAGGCTGTACACATCGAAAGCCGGCAACGACTGTTGGCCGGCAAGCTGGTCCGATCCATACAGCGACTGGTTTCTCTCGGCAATGCGGCTGGCTATCAGCTGGCCACGTGCTTGCAGCGAGTTATCTTCGGCCTTGCGCAGGACCGCCTCCAGTTCCTCCACGTACTGGCAGCCGGCCCAGGGCAGGACCAGGGTTAGCAGGCTGACCAGGATGAGTTGCCAGCGCAGCTTCACGGGGCGGTACTGTCCTCCGTCCACCGATAGCCCATGCCGTACACGGTTTCGATGGCATTGAACCCGGCATCCAGTTCCTGGAACTTGCGTCTGAGCCGCTTGATGTGTGAAGTGATGGTGCTGTCATCGAGTACGACATTGGCGGCATCCATCAGCTGTTGCCGGTTCTTCACGTGTCCCGGTCGCCGGGCCAGCGCGTGCACCAGCCAGAATTCCGTCAGGGTCAGGCCCAGGGTCTGCCCGCGCCAGCGTGCGTTCATGCGTTCGATATCCATTTCCAGGTCCCCTTTTCGAAGCAGCTGGGTTTGCTCGGCTGCCGAGCGCATGGCATCCAGCCGTCGGAACAGGGCAACCACCCTGGCAATCAGGTGGGCCAGGCTGATGTCCTTGGTCAGGTAGTCATCGGCCCCCAGGCGCAGGCCCGAAATGGCGTCCAGCTCGCTGTCCAGGGCGGTGAGGAAAATGATCGGCAACTCGGCTGCGCGAGTGCGCAGCTCGCGGCAGAGGTCGAAACCGCCCTCGGGTTCGTCCCCCAGGCCGACGTCGATAATCACCAGGTCAGGCAACCTCGACTCAAATGCCGTCAGCGCCTGCTGCCGGTCGGGATAGGTGTTGACCCGGTAGCCCTGGCGTCTGAATGCGTCAGCGTAGTTCTCCCGCAGGGCGGGCTCGTCTTCGACGATGGCAATGGTGCGTTTCATGGTGAGTCAAAACATAGCATGCAAATAATCGCCGGTGGTCGTGAATCGGTGATTGTCATTAATTTGCCATGATTCGCCCTCAGTATGCCCCCGCTAGAGCGAGTTTTGGCCAGGACGGGAGGTTGAAATGGCTGCTGTTTCGAACCGCACCTTTACAGGAGCATGGGCATGAGTCTATCAAGCCGAAGAATTTCCGCACGAACGGTACACAGGCAGTTGCCATGGCACCAGAAACGCAGCTGTGACCGGCCGGTCCAGGGTTCCGACTGGCAGTCCCGGACAGTCACCAGGCACTGGTCCAGGGCCCTGGCCGACACAGGGGACGGGTCCAGGTCACCGAATAAGCCTGCGCAGACCGGCGGAAAATAAGCCTGCCTGCCATTCGACACAGGCGAACGGGGACGCTTTCAAGTAATTCGACTGCCTGTCCAGCCCCCGGGACTTCCTTGCCCATCCGGGCTTGAAACCCAGTATTTGCAAGGACTTACGGCTGAGATTTCAGGGTGTTGAGATTCCGGTGCCCAGGGGCAGTCCCTCGGCGTGCCGGGCCGGATATTTGTGCACTGCACATCCGCGCTAGAGAGCTTCGGAAAACCCTAGTTGTTACAGGTAGTTGTCTGGCCTAAAAAGAGCCCTGTGAACGGGGCTGAGATCGCGCCCGCCGCATGGTTGGCCATGTACGGACCGCGATCGGAATAAAAAGTGATCACCTTGGTACTACAACAGACTTCGATAACCAGAGTACTGGCAAGCGAACAGCCTCGCACCAGCCGACCCTACGTCAAAGGAAATGGCGGGCATTACCAATGAGTAAATGCGTGTAACGGGACTAACGGACGGACAATAGCATGACCACATCACCTTCCTCTGTCAGACGGCTGGCTCTTATTCTGGCTTCGCTGATTCTTGCGGCGACAGCTACATCGAGCCTCGCCCAGGAAAAGATCAATTGCGCGATGTGCCACGATGAGGTGGCGGTGATCTCGACGGCGCATGTTGGCCTGGAGTGCCAGGACTGTCACACCAATGTCACGTCCAAGCGTCATAAGGCAGAGCAACTGGCCGAACTGTCCGGTGACGGCATATGTGCACAGTGCCATGGCATGGCTACCCGCAACCTGGCGAAAAGTGTTCACAAGGATGCCGCCGGTTGCCAGGACTGCCACGACAAGGGGCACGTGGTAGGCAAGCTGGGACGTTCATCCCTGTCAACCATGAGTCCGACCAACCAGGTAACGGTGTGCGGCGGCTGCCATAATGAGCCACCGGAACTGGTGCAAGGCTATGTCGACAGCGTGCATGGCAGGGGCCTGCTTCTGAGCGGTCTTAACGTGGCGCCCAGCTGCAGCAACTGTCACGGGAGCCACAAGATTCTCCCGGTGCATGATAACAAGGCGTCTACCTCCCACGAACATTCGCCGGAAACTTGTGGTGAGTGCCATGAGGGTGTGCTGAACGTATGGCGTGATGAAAGCGCCCACGGGGCAGCCTGGAAGGCGGGAGATCCCAAGGGTCCGGTTTGCAGCACCTGTCACGCCTCACACGCGATCAGCGATCCGGAGCATGACGGCCCAAGACTGCATTTCCCGGGTCAATGCGGTGATTGTCACGGTCAGCTGTATACCTCTTACCGTGGCGGCTTCCACGGTAAATTCACCAATCTCGGTCTGGTCGCGGCGGCCACCTGCTCGGATTGCCACACGCCTCACAGAAACCTGGGTGTGGACAATCCCCTGTCCAGCATCCACCCGGACAACCGGGCCGCGACCTGCGGGCAGTGCCATGGCGAGGTGCCGCCAGCCTTCCTGCAGATAGACATGCATAACAATCCCACCGATCCGACAGACAACGCGTATGTCTACTACATCTACGTGTTCATGATGTCCCTGTTGATCGGTGTTTTCGCCTTCTTCGGTATCCATGACCTGCTCTGGCTACAAAGAGCGGCGGTCGGCGCGATGCGGGGTGAGTACGGCAATAATGGCAACAGCTTGCAGGAAGGCAAGTACGTGCGTCGCTTCCGCGGGCTGTACATCGCCATGCACATCGTGATTGTGCTTACCTTCCTGACCCTGGCCTTGACCGGTCT
>JAPHSC010000222.1 GCA_026193125.1 Gammaproteobacteria bacterium | reverse complement strand
TTTCCAACCGAATCGAGAGAGTTTAAGAATGGTTCCAAACATGCCTGGAACACATTCGCCATGGGCTTTATACACAAGTGCTGTAAAAATCAGTGTAAATTGCTTGTGATCGCATGTCAGCTCTTGAAAGAACTCTTAACATACTGTTTATATTAAGTTTACTTTTACGCTCATTTTTTGACCAATCTGTAACAAACACATCATTTCAAGCCAGGAACTTCGCTTTGCCCCAAGTCATCCACAGAGTTATCCACAGGAACTGTGGACAAACTCCTGACCATCCGGGCATCCGGGTAGAATGCTGGCGATGATATTCCAGATCGCCATCAATGCGCCCCTGCATGGCTTGTTTGACTATCTGCCCCCCGCCGGCTGGTCCGGCGACGCGAGCGTGGTCGGCTGCCGCGTGGAGGTCATATTTGGCCGCGGCAAAACCACGGGCATGATTGCGGGGACCGCCCCGGACTCCAGCCTGCCCCGCTCACGTCTGCGCAAGATCACCCGTGTCCTGGATCAACAGCCGGTAATGGATCCGGCCATGTTGGAACTGCTGATGTGGGCGGCGTCGTACTACCAGCATCCGGTAGGCGAGGTCATCGCGGCTGCGCTACCACTGGGTCTGCGCCAGGGTCGACCACTGGGCGGCCTGGAACAGGTGTGGAGCCTCACCCCCGCAGGCGCGCAACAGGATCCAGGTATGCTTGCCAGGCGGGCGCCCAGGCAATGGGAACTCTGGCAACGGCTGGAGCAATCTCCCGGCGGTGTTGGGGAGACTGCCCTCTCCACCCTGCCCCAAGGCTGGCGTAACACCCTGAAACGCATGTTGGACAAGGGCTGGATCAGTAGCCGGGAGGAGGAACCTGGCACCCGTCGAGAACTGGTGATTCGGCCGGGGCCCGAACTCACGACCGACCAATCCCGTGCCGCAGCGCTGATCACCGGCGCCACCGGCTTTAGCCCTTTCCTGCTGTTTGGGGTTACCGGCAGCGGCAAGACCGAGGTGTATTTCGAAGCAATGGAGCAAGTGCTGGCCGCGGGTCGCCAGGTCTTGTTCCTGGTGCCCGAAATCGGCCTGACACCCCAGTTACTGGAGAGAGTCAGGAACCGTTTTGACGGGAATCTCGCCATCCTGCACTCGGGTCTGTCGGACGGTGAACGTATGACCTCCTGGAGAGACGCGGCCAGCGGCGCCGCGCACATTATTATCGGCACCCGTTCCGCCGCACTGGCGCCGATGGCCAGGCCAGGCATGATTATCGTCGACGAGGAACATGACCCGTCCTTCAAGCAGTGGGAAGGTTTTCGCTACTCGGCCAGGGACATGGCGGTCGCACGCGCACGCCGTCACGACGTTGCGATAGTCCTGGGCTCGGCAACGCCGTCGCTCGAGTCCCTGTACAACGTGCGCAGGGGAAGGTACACCCAGCTGGATTTGCCCGAGCGCCCGGGTGCAGTCAATCACCCGGAAATTCGTCTTGTGGACCTGCGTGCCCATGCCTGCGACGAGGGCTTGTCGACACCCCTGGTGCTGGCGGCTGAGAAACATCTGGCCGCGGGCGGACAGGTCCTGTTCTTCCTCAATCGACGCGGCTACGCCCCCACCCTCTTCTGTCCAGGCTGCGGCTGGACCGCGCGCTGCAAGCGCTGCGATGCAGGCATGGTCGTGCACCAGCGCCAGCAACTACTTCGCTGCCACCATTGCGATACTCGGCGCAAAATTCCGGAAAACTGTGAGGACTGCCAGGAAGCACTGGCCCCGGTTGGCCAGGGCACCGAAAGGGTCGAGGAAACACTGAACCGGATTCTGCCGGACTACCCGCAAGTACGCATAGACAGGGACTCCACCCAGCGCAAAGGCGCCATGGAGGAGTTGCTGGGTAGAATCCGTTCCGGCCAGGCCCGAATTCTCACCGGGACCCAGATGCTGACCAAGGGCCACGATTTTCCGGACGTAAGCCTGGTAGGCGTCCTCAACGCCGACCAGGGATTATTCGGCACGGACTTTCGTGCCAGCGAGAGGCTCGCCCAAACCATAGTTCAGGTCGCAGGACGCGCCGGCAGGGCAGAAAGACCCGGGCTGGTCCTGGTCCAGACTCTTTATCCGGAGCACCCCTTGTTGACCAGGCTGGTCAACGACGGCTATGCCGCCTTTGCGGAGGCGTGCCTAAAGGAGCGGGAAGAATCAGGCTGGCCTCCATTCAGCCACCTGGCCCTGCTTAGGGTCGAGTCACCGGGCATGCAGCAAACCATGGCGTTCTTGCACCAGGCCCGACAGCTTCTGGATCTGCCCACGGACCTTTCGGTCGGCGTGCTGGGACCCGCCCCGGCACCCATGGAAAAGCGCGCGGGTCGTTACCGCGGACAATTGCTGCTGGAGGCGCGCGAGCGGCCGATACTGCAGCGACTACTGACCGACTGGCTGGCCAAGGTCAGGGAGCTGCCGGAGGCGCGGAAGGTCCGCTGGTCCATAGACGTCGATCCCATCGAGCTTTTCTAGATTGCGGAGCGAGCTTAAAACAGGCTGTAAAGCTGTCCTTTCTGCTAAACTACAACGCTGTTTTATCGCCCCTTCCGGTTTCCTAAATCATGAAGTCAAACGTTCAGGCAATGCTGTCAAAGGCGCTGGACACCCTGGTATCCAAGGGTGTCTTGCCGTCCCTTCCCACAGAGGAATCCATCCAGGTAGAACGCACGCGCGATCCCGGTCATGGAGATTTCGCGAGTAACTGCGCAATGACCTTGTGTAAAAGCGCGGGCATGCCACCACGCGACCTGGCACAGCAGATCGTGGATGCCTTGCCGGGCTCACACCTGGTTCAGGAAGTGACCATTGCCGGACCCGGCTTCATAAACTTCCGTTTCTCTGCAACTGCCTGGCAGGCCGAAATTCGGCGAGTACTGGAAGAAGGTCCTCGTTATGGCACCAGCCAGTTGGGGTTGGGCAAACAGGTACTGGTTGAGTTTGTTTCCGCCAACCCCACCGGACCGCTGCACGTCGGTCATGGCCGGCATGCCGCCTACGGGGCATCGCTGGCAAATTTGCTGGATGCCGTGGGGTTCAACGTGCGTCGTGAATACTATGTCAACGACGCCGGCCGCCAGATGCAAATCCTGGGACTGAGCGTATGGTTGCGTTACCTGGAGTTGCAGGGAGTCAAGCTCGCGTTTCCGGAAAACGCCTACCGTGGCGACTATGTCCTGGACATATCCAGGCAATTGCAGGAACAGCACGGCGATGCACTCGTACGGGATGTGTCGGGGCTGCCCTCGGTGGCTGAGGCGGAGGACAAGGAGAGCGCGCTCAGCGCGTTGATCGCGGCTGCACGCGATCTCCTCGGAGAGGACAATTTTCGCAGCGCCCAGGACCTGGCCCTGAATTCCATCCTGGACGACATTCGTGATGACCTCTCGGAATTCGGCGTAGTGTACGACCGCTGGTATTCCGAACATAGCCTGGCAGAGAACGGCGCCATAGATCGTGCGCTACAGAAATTGCAGGCTAACAACCACACCTACGTGAAGGGTGGGGCAACCTGGTTCCGGGCCAGTGACCTGGGCGACGAGAAAGACCGCGTGGTGATCCGTGAAAACGGCCAGACAACGTATTTCGCTTCAGATATCGCTTATCACCTGGACAAGCGCGAGCGCGGCTTCGACTTGCTGCTGGATGTGTTGGGCGCGGACCATCACGGTTATGTAGCGAGGGTGCGGGCCGGCCTGGAGGCCATGGGCGAACCACCCGCTTCCCTGGAAGTGAAGCTCGTGCAGTTCGTCAGCCTGTTTCGTGCCGGCAAGAAAGAGCAGATGTCTACCCGCTCTGGTCAGTTCGTCACCCTGCGCCAGCTGCGTGACGAGGTGGGCAACGATGCTGCCCGACTTATCTACGTGATGCGCTCTAATGACCAGCACCTGGACTTTGACCTGGAGTTGGCCAAAACGCAGTCAGCGGACAATCCGGTTTACTACATTCAGTATGCCCATGCCCGGGTCGCCAGCGTTGCCAGGCAGTTGCAGGAAAAGGGCTATCGCTGGGATCCTGAGGCCGGTCTGTCAGCCCTGCACAGGCTCGACAACGAGCACGAAGCCGCGCTGATGAAAACCGTCACACGTTACCCGGAAACCGTTGAGCTGGCGGCTGTAAATCGCGCACCGCACATGCTGGTGCACTACCTGCGTGAGCTGGCCAATGACTTTCACACCTATTACAACGCACACCAGTTTATCGTTACCGATCAGCCTCTGCGCGATGCCCGATTAAGCCTGGTCAACAGCGCGCGACAGGTGATTGCCAACGGACTCGGGCTGCTGGGCGTGTCCGCCCCGGATAATATGTAGGCCATGGCCAGAGATTACAAAGCCACGCGCAAACGCAAGCCAAGAGGCAGACCTGTTCCGGGTTGGGTCTGGATGCTTTACGGTCTGGGCGTGGGCCTGGCCGTGGCGCTCTGGGTGTATATGCACGACCGCCAGGCGGACACGCATGGCGCGATTGCAGACAAACCAACCCCCGCCTTGAGCAGCAAGACCGAGCCGGAGGAAGAGGATGCGCCAAGCCGGCGTTTCGATTTCTATGACATGCTCCCGCGCTTCGAGGTCGTGATTCCGGAAATAGAATCCGGAGCGCCAACACCCAAGGACAAGCCGGTTGAAAAACCTGGCTCCTATGTGCTGCAGGCAGGTTCATTCAACAATTTTGCGGATGCAGACCGGATGAAGGCCAGGCTGGCCCTGTTGGGTGCGGAGGCCAGTATTCAGCGGGTGACCATCGATGATAAGACCTGGCACCGGGTGAGGGTGGGTCCAATCAAGAACCTCGACCAGGTCAACAAGTTGCGGGCACGCATGAGGGACGCCAGCATTGACGTCTTCGTGATTCGTCTCAGTGAATAAGTCGATCGGAAGACTGCTGGCCCTGGGGGCCTGCTGCATAATAGCGGCCTGCGCCGGGCCTGCGCCGGTTACCGAGCAAGCTGTAAAGCCCAGTGTCTCGACCAGCCCCGAGCAGGCACCGCCAACTGCTACCCAGCCCGAACCGCAAATCGAAATCAGCGCTCCCCCGAAGCCACCCTTGACCATCGCCGCGGTAGGCGACCTGATGCTGGGCACAGATTTCCCAGGCAATCGCCTCGCCCAGGATGACGGAGCAGGGCAACTTGCCCAGGCAACCGTCTACCTGAAAGCGGCCGATGTGGCATTTGGCAATCTTGAGGGAGTACTGATGGACGGTGGTGAGCCGGTCAAGGTATGTAAGGATCCCAGCCTGTGTTACTTGTTTCGCAGTCCGGCGCGCTACGCCGCGCATTTCCGTGACGCGGGATTCGACGTACTTAGCCTGGCCAACAATCACGCACGTGATTTCGGCGAGGAGGGTCGCGACTCCAGTATGCAGGCGCTGGATGAGGTCGGTATTGCCCACAGCGGTCGAACCGGCGACGTTGCCGAATGGCAGCATGGGCCCTACCGGCTCGCTATGGCCGCTTTTGCGCCCAATCCAGGATCGCATTCACTACTGGATCCGGACGCGGCAGCCTGCCTGGTCAGCACCCTGGCGGCCAGGAACGACCTGGTGATGGTTTCCTTCCATGGGGGTGGTGAAGGCGCAGACGCGATGCACCTGGTCCCTGGCGAAGAATTCTATTTCGGTGAATCCCGGGGCGATGTAGTCGCATTCGCACACCGAATGATAGACGCCGGGGCCGCCATAGTGATCGGCCACGGTCCACACGTGCCAAGGGCCATGGAGTTGTACCGTGGCCATCTGGTTGCCTATAGCCTGGGCAACTTTTCCACCTATTACGGAATCAGCATCAGCGACGACAAGGGCGTTGCTCCACTATTGCTGGCGACACTTGATGAGGACGGTCGACTGCTCGAGGGAAAGATTGTTTCCTTCAGACAGCAACGGCCCGAAGGACCACGGCTGGATGCGCAGCAGCGCGCGGCAACACTCATGCGCGAGCTTACCCTGACAGATCTTGATGGTGGAAACCTGGTATTTGATCCCGATGGCGGTTTTCGCCAGGCGGTTAATCGTCAGCCCCACCCTGACGAAAATCCACTCCCAGCGCCCGCAGCTTGCGATACAGGTGAGTCCTCTCCATACCCACCCGCTTCGCCAATTGACCCACCTTCCCGCCCACCAGAATAAGTTGCTGCTGCAGGTAGGCACGCTCGAAATGCTCCCTCGCTTCACGCAAGGGCAGGGCCAGGAGATCCTGCTTCACCAGGGGCTCATTTGCAGTCGCAGCCACCTGTAACTCGCTCTCTATTTCCTCCAGGCTAATCTGTTCGTTACCGCCCGCAATAAGCAGCCGCTCCACCAGATTTTTTAACTCCCGCACGTTCCCCGGCCAGGGATAGTTGCGCAACCGGTTCTGGGCCGCCACATCAAAACGGCGGTAGGGCAGACCCTCCTTTTCCACCAATTTGTCGACATAATGCTGCAGCAACTCGGGCACATCTTCGGAATATTCCCGCAGCGAAGGGATACGTATGCTCAATACGTTCAAATGGGATAACAGATCCCGGCGTACAGGCGAATTTTGTGACTCCACCGACTGTCTGGCAGAGCTCACCAACCTGACATTCAAGGGAATTGTCTGGGTTGAGTTCTGGCGTATGAATCCGCCCTGGTCCAGCACCCCGATCAAGACGGACTGGGCGCGTGGGCACAAGTCTTCCAGATCATTGATATACAAGGTACCGCCCTCGGCCCGCTCCAGGTACCCGGCGTCTATCGTATTGTCGCGGCTGCTGCCGAGCAAAAGGCTGTCGGCGTTGTCCTCGGTCAGCGAACCTGCGGCCATGCTCACGAAGGGACCGCTGGCACGGCTGCTTTTACTGTGCAAGTAGCGTCCAAAGAACTCGCGACCCGCACCGTCCTCACCCAGAAATAGCACTGGTGTGTCATGAGGCGCGGCACGCTGAACCTGGTCGCGCAGCGCTTGCATCGTTTCACTTTTACCGATCGGAGCCATAACCGACGTGGCCTGATACAAAGCGGCCGACTGGCGGTTTGGCTTGCCTGAGTCCAGTGCCCGCTGCACGGAACGCAGCAGTTTCGACAGAGACAAGGGTTTCTCGATGAAGTC
>JAPHSC010000317.1 GCA_026193125.1 Gammaproteobacteria bacterium | reverse complement strand
CTGGCTGAGTTCAGAGAACTCGGGGCCGCTCAAAGACAGGTGCCTGTCCCCGTTTTAAGTTAGCCGTATTGAATCGGGAAGTTGAGTTCCGACAACTCATGGCGTAGCTCCACCACTTGGTCCACCGGTAGGCGCGAAAGCGGTACGCGCACGTTTTGCCAACCCGCGTGCCCGGTGTGCGAGGCCAGCAAGCCCTTCAGCGCACCAATCACGGGATAGCGCTCAAACAGCGCCCGTACAGCGCTAAGTTGCGCCTGGTATTGCTCGGCATCGGCGTGATTACTGTGATCACATACCGTTGCGGCCAGCCGCGCAGTCAGGTTCATGGTGGCCGAGATACAACCAATGCCGCCGGCGCGCAGATAGTCCAGCAGGAACATCTCACTGCCGGCGTAGACCTTCAGTGAGGGGAAGCGAGCGTTTAGCATTTCGGTGTGCTCCCGATTGCCGGTGGAATCCTTGATACCGGCAATCTGTTCCGGGAATTTCGCGACCAGCCGCGCGATCAACTCGGACGAGAAGCCCACCACCGCCATTTTGGGAAAGTGGTAGAGATAGACCCGCAACGCCGGGTCACCAACCTGGTCGATCAAGGCCGCAAACGTATCGTAGAGCCCGTCGTCGGTTGCGGTCTTGTAGTAAAAAGGCGGCAGCACCACGGCCCGGTGAACGCCGTGCTCCAGCGCATGGCGGGTGAGTGCGAGCGTGTCCGGCAGTGCACAACACCCGGTGCCGACCATCAATGTCGCGGGCGGAATCCCGCTTTTCAGCAAGGACTCCAGGGCGGCCTGGCGTTCGAAGACCGTAAACGAGTTGGCTTCGCCCGTTGTACCAAACAGCAACACCCCGTTACAGCCGTTGTCCAGCAGATGCTGAACGTGATCGGCGAAACGCTGCTTGTCAATCGACTGATTGTTATCCAGCGGCGTGAGACTCGCGGCAAGAATCTCTGGATTGGCTTGGGTCATCGGAAGGGTCTCCATGGGTCTGGCCCTATTGTACCGGAGACGCCACGAAAGACAGAGGATATGGGGACAGCAACCATAACTCGCAGTCCAGGTATAGCTTGCCGGAAGCCGGGATGGCTGTACGCCGTATCACCTGATTTGTCTGAATGATTATTCGGCTTTTTGTACCCCGGCATTTCGGTGGTATGGTGCGGCAGAACATAAATAAGAAAAGACCGCCGCTGGAGACCTATGCATATATTTCGACCCGAGCTCACCGGAGACGGCGCCGCATCATGTGCAGCGAGAAAGTTACGCCTGGGCGCCGCCGCCCTGGTGCTTCTGTTGCTGTCCGGCTGCGCGGAACTGGCTGACATACTGGTGGATTCGATTAGCGAGACCCTTAGCGGCTGCTATGGTTGCGACTGGATCATCCAGGAATGGGATGACCCGAACTGGACCACCCACAACTCGAAACCTTACGCGACCGAGGAGGAGTGCGAGCAGGCCTTGGCCAGGAGCTCGCAAGAAAATGAAGGCCGCGGTTATCGCTGTGTGTACGAGGGTGACCGGGAGGCCCTGCAGGCTACTAATCCGGAGGCCGGCTTCTGCTGGGGCTGCAACTGGGTGGTACAGCTTGCCGGCTACCAGGGCTGGCAACCGACCGAGCGGGCGACCTACAAGACAGAAGGCAAGTGCCAGGAGGCCTTGTGGCATCAGGCGAAGCTCAACCCTGACAGCCAGTTCCGTTGCGTTAACCTGGACCAGTAGCAGAGACCCGGGCGCCGGTTGGACCGCGTATTCAATTGTTGGCACAGGCGAGAGAGAACAGATCATGTCCCGATTCGAATTTATCTTTGTGCTGATTTCGATCATCCTGGGTCTGGCCCTGACCCAGCTGCTGTCCGGCATGACCCGGTCGATCCAGAAGTCCGAGCGAAAATTCGACCTCGCGCATATCTTTTTCTCGTTTGCCGTGGTCATTCTGCTGATTACCGTGTGGTGGGCGACTTTCCGCTGGGAACATCACCAGCCCTGGACCTTTCCCGACTTTGCATTGCTGTGTGTCTACATGTCGTGGTTTTACGTCATGACCATGATCCTGTACCCGGCCAATCTGCAAGTTGTCCCAAGATTCAGCGAAATACGCATCCGCTTCTACGGGGCCTTCATCGTTTATTGCCTGCTGGAAATTCCCGTCATGATCGTTCGGGATGGGACCCTGGAACCCTGGTATTACCTGCCCATGATGGTTCACCTCGTGGTCCTGTCGGGGCTGGGTATGGTGTTGCGTCGTGACAGGGTTGATACGGTTTTTGCGGGCTGGATATGCCTGGTCAATATAGCCTGGCCATTTGCAGCACGTATGACCGGATGAGGTTGCGCCCATCGTATACCGCCTTGCCGCTTTGCTGGCGCTCTGCGGTTGATCTCTGGCACCATCGCAGGCTGATGCTCGAAAACCAGACCGAATGAACCCAGGAGTCCATCCCGTGAATCGTTGCGCCCGCCTTGTTCTCGCTTTCTTGCTGCAGACGCTGGTTGTCAGCCTCGCCCAGGCCGCCCTGAATCCCGACGAGACACGCATTGCGGCCGCAGTGGATGCCGGACAGGCCGAGGCGCTGGCCTTGCTGGAGACGGTGGTCAACATCAACAGCGGCACCATGAACTTCGCCGGTGTGCGCGAGGTGGGGCAGGTGTTTGAGAACGAGTTTGCCGGCATGGGTTTCGCAACCCGATGGGTGGAGGGCGCGGCCTTCAATCGCGCCGGTCACCTGGTCGCCAGCTACGGGAACAGCGGGCCGAAGGTATTGATGATCGGTCACCTGGACACGGTGTTCGCGGAGGACAGTCCGTTCCAGCGCTATGAGCCGCTCGAGGGCAATCGGGTGCGTGGGCCCGGGATCACCGACATGAAAGGCGGCGATGTGGTCATTATCTCGGCGCTGAAGGCGTTACAGACCGCCGGCTTGCTGGATCAGCTGAGCGTGCGCGTGGTGCTGATGGGCGACGAAGAGAACCGGGGCGAACCCTATGATATCGCCACTGCGGTGTTGGTCGAGGCGGCCGAGTGGGCCGATGTGGCCATCGGTTTTGAAGATGGTGACGGCAATCCCGAGACCATCGTGGTGGCCCGGCGCGGCTCCACGTCCTGGCAATTGAAAGTGACCGGTACGCCATCCCATTCCTCACAGATATTCCAGCCGGAGATTGGCTACGGCGCCATCTACGAGGCGGCCCGCATCCTGGACGGATTTCGCACGGCGCTGTCCAGCGAACCCAACCTGACGTTTAACCCGGGCGTGATCGTCGGTGGCACGGATACGGTGCTGGATGTCGATACCTCCGCCGGCACCGCGTTTGGCAAGGAAAACGTGGTAGCTCGCAGCGTACTGGTGAACGGTGATATTCGAGCGCTGTCGCCGGAGCAGTTGGCCGCGGCCAAGACCGCCATGCAGGACATCGTGGCGACACACCTGGCCGGCACCGATGCGACCATCGAATTCTCCGACGGCTATCCACCGCTGGCGCCCAGCGAGGGCAATTACATGCTGATGACACTTTACGGAGAGGTCAGCGAGGACCTGGGCTTTGGACCGGTCAGGGCCGTGGATCCACGCAAGGCCGGGGCGGCCGACGTGTCCTTCACCTCGGGTCTCGTAAGACAAGCCATTGACGGGGCGGGGCTGATGGGCTCGGGCGGACATACCGAGGATGAAATCGCCGACATGACTACCTTGCCCCAACAGGGCAAGCGTATGGCGGTGCTGCTGTATCGTCTGGCGAACCCGCCGCGCTAGGGCGCGCAGGCTGCGTGAAACCCACCGCCGGGAAATGGTGCACCTGCTACACCCTGAGGTCCCGGCTCAGGAACCCTCGTAGGCTTTCTTCAGCCAGGCTTTCAATTCAGAATCCACGTCCTTTTTGCTCTGGACGCGTACTCGATGACTCACCATGGCGTTAAAGCTCCCTGACGCCTCAAGGCGCGCGGTGGGTGTCTCGCCTTTCAGGTTAATACCCACATCTATGCGATCCCTGGTGGACGGTTGTACCAGTGCGAACTGCTTGTTGCGGCGCAGGCTCACGTAGGTCTTCTTGGGTGCGATGTCCACATCCTTGCCGAATGCGTTTACCGCCTTGATTATCGCGTCGTAGATGGGCCGAAGCTCGGCCTTCGCACCCTGGTACTG